>JADZBJ010000087.1 GCA_020852155.1 Saprospiraceae bacterium
GGGCCAGTTTTCCACTTTGCCTCCTGATACATACCTGGAACCGACGGCTACATCTGCGCCATTTTCGCGGCAAGCGGCCAGCAATCGGAGCAAATCCTTGGGCGGATGTGAAAAGTCGGCATCCATTTCACAGAAATATTCGTAGTTGCGTTCCAATCCCCACCGAAATCCGGCGATATAGGCCGTGCCGAGGCCCAATTTGCCTTTACGTTCGAGCAAATGCAGGCGTCCGGTAAAAGGCGATTGTGCCTGCAAATCGCGTACGATTTGAGCCGTGCCATCCGGCGACCCGTCATCAACAATCAGCACATGAAGTGCTGGTTCAGGCAAATCGAAAACTGCCCGAAGGATGGCTTCGCAGTTTTCGCGTTCATTATAAGTAGGTATGATGACGAGCATGGAGGAAGTTATACCCGGATTTAAGTGACTATGCAGATTTCCAGGATTGATTTTCTTGATGTTCAATGATTTTCAGACGCGAGTCATTCAGCACCACATTCGGTTGACTATATTATATCAAATCGCAAAAGCCAGGGCAAATGCTGCCACGGATACAATCAATCCGTACATAAAGATATTGTAACAAACGCTAAGGTGTTGATATTTTTTAGCCAGTACAATACCCAGGAAGTAAAGGTCGCGACTCATGGAACTATACAAAAACTCCTGATCTACCAGCATTTCATTGACGCCCCATTGGAATTCTTCGAGCGGCATGTTGTAAAAGTTGCCAAAAAACAAGAGGTTGGCTTTGCGTTGCCGGATAGCTTCACGGGTGACTTTGCCTTCGGTTACTTTGGGTCGTGTAGCGAGTGTCGCGAAGACCATTGAGCCGAGGCAGGTCAGCGTCAGCAGAACTGTCGGAATGGCCATTTTCATGGATGGTGCATCCTGCAATTTAGGCAACAGATTAGACACCAGAATGGAAATAACGATGGCATTAACGGATAGCATCAGGTTGGCCTTGCTGTCGGCCATGGCGCTCAGGTTGGTGTGCGTGCGGTATGTCGTGCGGTACATGGTTTCCACGCCTCGACCAAAGCGCGCCATTTTAATCTCGTTTTCGCTTTCGCGCAGGACTTTTTTAATGTCGCCGCTTTTGTCTTTTTCGTCCATCAGCGCAAGTTCCTGAAGGGTCGGGGCTGCATTCGGGTTCAGCCTGCGTTTTTGTTTGAGGAGTTGCTGGATATGTTTGGCTTTGCGCTTATTAAACATTTCCTGTGCGATGGCCGTATGATAATCGTGAGCCATCATAAAATTGATCTCGAAATCAATCCAGTCCTGTTCGCCCATGACCCAGTTGCGTGTCAGGATAAATTCCTGGCGTAAGCGTCCGGTTCGATCCCAGTAAGTTTCCATGCCGAGGTGGCTCAGGTCAGCGTCGCACAGAATTTGCTCCAGCATGGTTTTGGGCTGTTGCGGAATTCGGGTGGCGCGGATCATGCCAAAGATGATACGAAGGTCATCATCGGCAATTTTATTGCGCAGAAAGGTTTCTGCGTGGATACAGCTGCGTTCTTCATGGCCGTCGGCACCTTCAGTGTAGCCAGTGTCGTGAAACCAGCCAGCCAGTTGCAGCAGGCTGAGTTCGTGATCGTCGCATTCGAAGCCTTCGCCAATGAGTCGGGCTGCCAGCACCGTTTGTGCGGTGTGCTCCAGGTCATGAAAGACATATTCGCCGGAAATCTTCTGGTCGAAAAAGTCTTTGATATATTCCTCTGTGTTGGCTATCAGTTGATTGAAATCGGCCATAATGTTTTTTGAATAATAAGTTTGGCAGCGCTTGAAATGGTTGGCAAAGGTACTGATCCTGAATGGAATACGCGTTTATACTACGGCGGGCAAAATTTCAAATTTGCTTCAGGCAGCAAGAAATGGAAAAGATTTGACCTGCTGCTCTACTTTTGTGTATTCAAAAGAAATATATGTGGCAAAAAATTCGCCGTTTAGGCCTTGAAATTTATGCATTTATGACCGCGCCTTTCGTGGTGCGCAACTGCCTGGGCATGATGGGCATGATGGCTGCATTGCTCATGCTGACCCTTTGGTGGATGAAATGTTACACCAACCATGGCGATTCTGTGCAGGTGCCGGGGTTCATCGGTATGAGCTTTCGGGAAGCATCTAAAAAAGCGCGTGCCCGCGATTTCAGCGTGGCCGTCAGCGACAGTATCTACATGCCAGGCAAGCCGCCGGGAGAAATTGTGGGCCAAAATCCAGAAGCCAATAGCAGGGTCAAGGAAGGGCGCACCATTTATTTCACGGTCACGAAAAACAATCCTGACCTGATCAAACTGCCCACCCTGGCCGGTGGCGATGATTATGATATTTACAGTCGTAAACTTAGTCGGTTAGGCGTGAAGCCGCGCATTGCCGCGCGCATTGCCAACCCTAAATTATCACCCAATACCATCGTTGCGGTGATTTATGGCGGCGATACTGTCACCAATAAAATCCGCTACGGCTATTCCGTCGAAATGGGCAGCACCGTAGATTTTGTCGTGAGCGAAGAGGTAACCCTGTCGGTGAACATGCCCAACTGTGTTTGCCAGACTTATGATGCGGCTAAATTCCTGATTCAAAGTAGCGAACTGACGCTGGGCATGGTCACCAAAGACGCCAGCGTCACCAATCCTGAAACAGCCTATGTGTGGCGTCAGAATCCGACATACGACCCGCTGGCCATCATGCGAAAGGGCGAACAGATTGATCTTTACCTGACACAGGAAAGGCCCAAAAATTGCCCGGCAAACGGGATGGAAATTAATCCGGAAGCCATTGAGAATCGGTAAAGAACTGCTTAGCGGGTGTTTTACCTGACCACCAATTTTCGCACAACAGGCTGCCTGCCCGAAAACTGTATTTGAAGAAAATACAAACCCTTCGGTATTCCGGCCAAATGGATTGTTATGGCTGATAAACTACTGCCTTTTTGCGTTGCTACGATTTTACCAGCCTGATCAAAAATGTTTATTAGCACATAATTCGACGCCTGGTTCGGATTTTTCCACACCAAATGGAGGATGTCTTTTGTCGGATTTTCATAAAAAATATCCCAATCATCATCTGTTTCAATGGTTTGGCTGCTGCATGTAATGACTTCCGTTTGCCATTCACGGGTTATCATACAAGCCGGGTAAGCATTGCCTTGCGTCACGTTGATTATTCTGGGGCCGGCGCCCGCCCATTCTATGCTTACAGACGTGCCATTGGCGCTGGGCGTCAAAATATCCCCGGCCACGTTGCCCGACCAGTTATATGAGGTGTAAAATGCGCTGTCCGGCGTATGAAAAGACATCCGTAAATGTTGGCAAACCTCGTTGAGTATGATGGGGGGCGGACTGACTGACGGTTGGAGAATTAGTGTAGTATTCATCTTTCCAACACACCCGTTCTGGTCTGTGATGGTCACAGTATAAAGCCCTGGCCCGAGGTTTTCGACCACCTGGGCGGTGCTTCCTGTATTCCACAGGAATGAATAAGGCGGCGTACCGGTCATGACATGAGCTTCAGCCAGCCCGTTATTGCCCTGCGGGCAAGTCGGGTAAGTCTGATCCAGATTGATCCATAATCCTTCATTATTGAAAAGCACTGTACCCATACCGACTAACTGGCAACCGTTGGCGTCTGTTGCCGTACACTGATAATCACCCGCAGTCAATCCGCTCAATGCCGGGATAGTATCTCCGGTATTCCACAAATATGAAATCGGCGGCGTGCCGCCCCATGCAACAGCATGCATGGCCCCGTCCGGCGCCGGAACACACAATTGGGGCATGGTGGATTGAACGTAAAGATTAAACGCCTGTGGCTGGGTAATTTGAGTACCGGATGAGGCGATGTTACCGCCGGAATCTGTGATTTTGAGGGTATAAAAGCCGGCAGGTAAATGGGCAATGGTGTCTTGTTGGCCAATTACCTGGCCCATGGAGTTTTTCCACTCGAAAGTGTAGGGCATCTGGCCACCACTGACCGTCGCGACTGCGCTACCAGTACTGTCACCGTAACAGGCAACTGGCGCTGGCACAATGACAACGGATAGTGACTGTGCGGAAGTGAGTAAATATGAAAAAGTAAAAAGGGCAGTAACAAACAGGCGATAGTTCATGGCAAAAAGTTTTTACCATAGATACCGCCGAAATACAACACGCCGCTTGAAGTCCGTTGTCAAGCCCCGCTTTGGCCGAATATGTCCTTTATTTGGCCGGAATGCGCACTTTTGAACATGAACTTAATAAGCCCGTTCGTCTTTCTTTTCCACGTAATTCATGAAGGCGCGATTGGCCACGCGATTTCCGCCCGGTGTCGGGTATTTACCTGAAAAATACCAGTCGCCCTTGTGCTCAGGGCAGGCGTCATGCAAGCCGTCGAGCGTTTGAAAAATCACCTTCAATTCAGGAATGAGGTTAGGCGGGCGAACGATCTCCGATATTTTCTGTGTGATCTGATCGTAGGTAAACGCTTCGTACAATTCAATCACTTCATTGCGCACAGCTTCGACGGGCAGTTGTTCAGATCGTTTGCAGCGCTCGTAAGTTTCTTTCAGCAAATGCTCCTGTTTGGTTTCCTTGAGCAGTGCGACAAGCGCCTGAAACGCTACAAAATCCTTCATTTTACTCATGTCAATGCCATAACAATCCGGGAAGCGGATTTGCGGCGCTGAACTCAAAATGATGATTTTTTTAGGCTTGAGGCGTGCAGTAATACTGACGATACTGTCGCGCAAGGTGGTGCCGCGAACAATCGAGTCGTCGAGCAAAACCAGCGTATCCTGTTCGTCTTCACAAATGCCGTACGTAACGTCATAGACATGGCCCACCATGTTATTGCGTACTTTTTTATCGGCAATGAAAGTGCGTTGCTTGTCATCTTTATGCACTAATTTTTCAATACGCGGGCGAACGGTCAGGATTTCATTCAGGCGCTCTTCGGTGATTTCACTACCCAGGGCCAGTATTTGCTCCTTTTTCCAGACGTTCAGTTCTTTTTCAAGACCTTCCATCAGGCCGTAATAAGCCGCTTCGGCAGTATTCGGAATATAACTAAAAACCGTGTGTTTCAGGTCAAAATTCGCGCAATCCAAAGCAGGTCGCGCCAGTTGACGCCCCAGTTGTTTGCGTTCTCTATAAATTTCACGGTCGTTGCCGCGGCTGAAATAAATGCGTTCGAAGGAACAGGCGTATTTATCGCGTGGCTCCAGGAAAGGCACTTCATCCACCAGATCATTGCATTTAATAATCAGGGCATGACCGGGTTTCAGTTCGCGTACATCCCTGTAACGCACATTGAAAACGCTTTGAATAGCCGGTCGCTCCGACGCGCCGACAACGATCTCGTCGTCCATGTACCAATAAGCCGGACGAATGCCATTCGGGTCGCGCATCAGGAAGGCGTCGCCGTGACCAATCAGTCCGCCGAGTACGTAGCCGCCGTCAAATTTTTTGGAAGCCCTACGCAACAAGCGTTGCAGGTCAAGGTTGGCAAAAATCAGTTGATTGATGTCCTGGTTGGAATGCCCGTCGGGCTTGAACCAGGTATGCAGGCGCTGCACTTCATCGTCGAGAAAATGGCCAATTTTTTCCAGCACTGTCACCGTGTCGCTTTTCTCTTTCGGGTATTGGCCCAAATCAATCAACTCCTGGAAAAGTTCATCCACATTGGTCATGTTGAAGTTGCCGGCCAGGAGCAGGTTTCTCGAAATCCAGTTGTTTTGGCGGTGAAAAGGGTGTACGCGCTCAATGGAGTTATCGCCGTGTGTGCCATATCGCAGGTGCCCCATCATCACCTCGCCCATGTAAGGCATATTGGCGCGCATCCAGGTTGGGTCGTTACGCTGTTCGGGCGTTACGGCGTTTAACCTGGCCCAAACCATATCAAAAAGATCGGTGAGGTAATTGGTGGCGTTGCTGCGTTTTCGGCTGATGTATCGCGAGCCGGGTTCAGGGTTTAATTTGATGGTCGCCAGACCGGCGCCATCCTGACCCCGGTTGCGCATCTTTTGCATGAGCAACTGGAGTTTTTGAATGCCGTAAAAGGCCGTACCATATTTTTCATGGTAATATTCAAGGGGCTTACGCAAACGAAGAACGGCAATGCCGCATTCGTGGTGGATTGGATCACTCATCCGGGAGAGTTTTCTAAAGCGAAAAGTTTTGCAAAATTAAGCGATTGCATTCAGAGGTTGTTTATATTTCCCTGCTGGATTCAAAAAGAGCAGATTTTGGCGAAAGCCGATCCTATTTTTTTCTGGGTGAAGCATGGGTTTCATCCTGAAAAAAAAGGGAAGGATGGCGGCAAAAGATGCCTTTTTGAATCCAGCAGGGAATTTTAAACAACCTCTCGAAGGTTGTCAGATTTGGCTGGCGGTTTTTTCATTTCGAATGGCACTTGGTCGCAGCAGTTTCAACAACACGCCTCCTAACACTGTAATCGCGCCAATAGTGGCCGTTTTAACAATGAAGTTCCAATCTAACAGGGAAATAACAATATAGTTGGCGGCAACAACCCAACCGACAAATGCTGCCATGCGAATCAAAGTGTTTGTGCCGGGCTTAAATCGAAACTCGCGCATCGTCAGCCAAATCATGGCCAGCGCAATGAACGTTTGCGTGCCGAGTGTAGCCAGCGTCGCCCCGAACGCCTTCCATTGAGGCACCAGCGTCAGGTTGAGCAACAACTCAAGGGCGATCCCCACGACAAAAAAACGATTCAGAGTAGCCAGCCGCTCGCGAGCCGTGAGTAACGCGCCAAAGATGTACATCAGGCAAACCGGAACAAATGTCAGCATCAGCCATCCGATCACATCGGCGCGATAGGTCGAATGTTTTTCAGCGTGCATCATCCAGGTCATCAGGTCATAACGGGCAAAATAGACAAATACCGACAGCCCGACGCTGCAAACCCAAATCAGTTGAACGCTCAGCGACAATAAGGGCCTGACTGCCGCGCCCGTTGCGTCATCTTTTAACTGGCGCGAAAACATGGGCAACAACAAGGCTGAAAATAAATACCCGAACATGTTGGCCGCATCCAGCAAGCGGTAGGCACCGGCAAATACTTCGGCATGGGCAGCGCCATCAGGCAGAATGCGCTCCAGCAAAATGGCATCCAGCCGCGTATAGGCCGACATCAGCAGAATGACCAACGCGTAAGGCAGACTTTTGCGCAGCAAAGCCCTGATTTGCAGCCAGCCCGTGCGCCACGTACCCGAAAACCAGGAAGGCCAAATAGAAAACGTTGCCTTCCGCCGCAGTAAAACAAACACAACGGTTGTCGTAATCACCCAGGCCAGCGTTTGCATCCAGGCAAAAGCCATCACAGATACGCCCGACGACGATGCCCACAGCAAGCCGCCGCAGGTGATCAGCATCAGGAGTTTATCCAAAGAAGACAGAAAAGAATCAAGCCTGTAATGTCCAAGCCCGGACATGTTGGAGCGCAGGAAAAGGGTCATCTGCGCCAGGGCCTGATTGAGCAACAAAACGCCCAATAATGGCATGTCTGCCCACGAATAACCCATCACCAGCACAGCAATAAGCGGCGTCACCGTGAAATACAGCGCGCTTAGCGCCAGTTTGATCACAAAAAGGTTGGGAAAATACTTGGGCAGCAGCTTGGGGTGCTGACTGATGTGTCGGTTGTTGAAATTTTGCAAACCGAAATCGCACAACACCTGAAAAAGATAGGCGACAAACAACAAGGCAAAATACCTCCCATATTCGTCGGCCGCGACGCGATTTTGCACACTCAGGTCAATGCCGAATATGAAAAAAGGCTTGACCATCAAATTGATGGCAACCAGAAAAACCAGGTTGATGACAAACTCGCGATTCACAAGAGTGATGTGATGATGTAATAATAAGATGATGTGATGATGAGCAGTATTGCCACATCATCACATCATTATATCCTCACATCCTCACTTTCGTTTTTTCGTTTTTTCGAATTTTTCAAAAAATTCGTCGCGATTGCCGCCCTTGCCTTTCTTTTCCTGCTTGGGCGCAGCATCGTCCACGCGAATTCGGCGGCCATTGATCGTGAATTCAGAAAGGCCGCGACGCACCATGCTGACAAATGATTCTTCGATATCGAAGTGCATGTAAGCGCGGTTCAGGTCAATATGACCGATGGCAGTACCCGGTACACGGAACGAGCGAGACAACATACGAATGAAGTCTTTTTTCGTTACGCCATCCATTTCACCCACATTGATGAAAAGACGCACCATAACACCCTGTCGGCTGGCCTGTTGTTCCTTGGCGCGTTTGTCGCCTTTCGGATAAACATTGATATCCGGCGCGTTTTTGTAATACGACAAAAAGCGATTGAACTCCACGCTCGCAAAACGGCGAATGAGTTCTTCCTTGTCCAGGTCTTTCAATTCCTCGAAAATGCGGCCCATAAACGGCTCGATTTCTGTGTAATGAACCTCTTGTTTGTGGATATTCTGGATAATGTGAAAAAGCTGTTGTTCACAGACTTCCATGCCCGTAGGGATGGTCATACGGTGAAAAACCGCTTTGTTTTTACGTTCGATCAGGCGCAGTTTTTCTTCGCCTTTTCCCGTAATGATGCTGATGCTGACGCCTGTTTTGCCGGCGCGACCTGTACGGCCGCTGCGGTGGGTGTAGGTTTCAACTTCATCCGGCACGCCGTAGTTGATGACGTGGCTGATGTTCTGCACATCAAGGCCGCGTGCTGCGACGTCGGTGGCGATGAGCAACTGCAGGTTGCCTTCACGGAAGCGCTGCATGACACGGTCGCGGTCGGCTTGCGCCAGGTCGCCGTGCAAGGCGTCGGCGTTGTAGCCGTCGCGGATCATCTGTTCGGCTACTTCCTGCGTTTCGATTTTGGTGCGGCAGAAAATCAGTCCGTAGATGCCCGGTGTAGCGTCCACGACGCGTTTCAGGGTAGAGAAACGGTCGTCAGCGCGGCACAGGTAGTAACGGTGCTCAATGTTTTCGTTGGTCTGGTTGCGTTTTCCGGTGCTTAACTCGACCGGATTGGCCATGTAGTTTGATGCGATACGACGCACCTCGTCGGGCATTGTGGCTGAAAAGAGCCAAATGGATTCGCGATTTTCACAAGCCGCCAGGATGAAATCAATGGCCTCTTTGAAGCCCATATTGAGCATCTCGTCGGCTTCGTCCAGTACCAGGCGTTGCACACTGTCGAGGCGAATGGCTTTGCGTGTCATCAAGTCCATCAAACGGCCAGGCGTAGCGACGACGATTTGCGCGCCGGCCTTGATTTGGCGAATTTGATTTTCGATGCCTGCGCCGCCATAAACGGCTACGACCTTGTATTGGTGGGCAAATTGTGAATAATTCTCCAGGTCATGTGCGACCTGAACGCAGAGTTCGCGCGTTGGGCAAAGCACCAATGCCTGAACGGTATATTCACGCGGTTCAATGCGCTGCAATAACGGCAGACCAAAGGCTGCGGTTTTGCCTGTTCCCGTCTGGGCCAGGGCAATAATATCCTGATCTGTTGAAAGGGCGACGGGAATAACCAGCTCCTGCACAGGGGTGGGGGTCTCAAAACCCAGTTGGGAAATGCCTTGCAGGAGTTCGTCGGCAATACCCAGTTGTTGAAATGCTGTCATTAGAAGGCGCAAAGGTACGCAAAAAGCCTTGTCTTTCAGCCTATTATAAGGTGTGAACTGTATGCAAAAGATCGAAAAAAATCGTTTTGGGGCGTTTTTCGGGAAAATTTTGTTTCCAAAGATGCTTTTACAAGACAAAAAAACGGGCGTGAGAGGGTAAAACGTCGGGTTTGGAGAAATTTTATTCTTCCAATAGCCTACCCGAAATGTGAAACAGAAATCAGATTCACCGCTAACGCCGCTAAAA
>JADZBJ010000088.1 GCA_020852155.1 Saprospiraceae bacterium
AAACAAGGTCGCCGACGGTGAATCACTATCCGTAGGACATTTACCGAAAGGCTTATACTTTGTGGTCATTCAGGATAAAAACGCCATTTCAAAAACATTCAAACTCATCCTGCAACATTAATCAACCATCAACCGACGTTCCGACCCTACGGGGCGGCTATAAAAAAAGTCAGTCTTGCCAGCGATCGCTGACAAGACTGACTTTTTTTATAGCCGTAACCGGTTAGTGACAAGTTATTAATAATCAACCAACTATGTACAACTAATCACTTACCACTTACCACTCACCACTTACATCATGCCGTCCATGCCGCCCATGCCCGGGTGACCGTGGCCACCGGCAGATTCTTTCTTCGGCTTTTCGCTGATGACACACTCAGTGGTCAACACGAGGCCAGCGATAGAAGCAGCATTTTCAAGTGCTATGCGGGTTACTTTGGTCGGGTCAATGATGCCGGCTTTCTTCAAGTCTTCGTACTCATCGGTACGAGCATTGTAACCAAATGCACCTTTGCCTTCGAGTACTTTGTGGAACACGAGGGAACCGTCAACACCTGCATTTTCAGCAATAGCGCGAATTGGCGCTTCGAGGGCTTTTCGAACGATGGCTACACCGATGGTTTCGTCGTCGTTTACGCCTTTCAGGCTATCAAGGCTCTTGATGGCGCGAACGAGCGCAACGCCACCACCCGGTACGATGCCTTCTTCGATGGCTGCGCGCGTCGCGTGGAGGGCGTCATCAACGCGGTCTTTCTTTTCTTTCATTTCGACCTCTGTTGCTGCGCCAACATGCAGAACTGCTACACCGCCGGCCAGTTTAGCCAGGCGTTCTTGCAATTTTTCGCGGTCATAGTCGCTGGTCGTTGCATCAATTTGTTGTTTGATCTGACCTACGCGAGCTTTGATATCGTCCGCTTTGCCTTTACCGCCGACAACAATGGTGTTGTCTTTGTCAATCGTGATGCGTTCGCAGGAGCCGAGGTGCTCCAAACCTGCATTTTCGAGTTTGTAGCCTTGCTCTTCGCTGATCACCGTACCACCGGTCAGGATGGCGATGTCTTCGAGCATGGCTTTGCGGCGGTCGCCGAAGCCAGGCGCTTTTACAGCGATGACTTTCAGGCCGGCGCGCAGGCGGTTTACCACCAATACGCCCAGTGCCTGAGATTCTACATCTTCAGCGATGATCAGCAATGGACGGCCGGTTTGGAGGCTTTTTTCCAGGACAGGAACGAGGTCCTGCATGTTGCTGATTTTTTTGTCGGTAATCAGGAGGTACGGATTTTCGTACTCAGCCTGCATTTTTTCGGCGTCGGTGATGAAGTATGGGCTGAGGTAGCCGCGGTCGAATTGCATACCGATGACTTCATCCACGTATGTGTCGGTGCCTTTGGCTTCTTCAACCGTGATTACACCGTCTTTGGTGACGCGTTTCATGGCGTCGGCGATCAGCGAGCCGATGGCTTCGTCGTTGTTAGCGGAAATCGCAGCAACTTGCTGAATCTTGGAGAAATCGTCGTCAATGTTTTCAGTTTGACTTTTGAGGTTTTCGACGATGGCTTTTACGGCTTTGTCAATACCGCGCTTGAGGTCCATTGGGTTAGAACCGGCGGCAACGTTTTTCAAGCCTGCAGTGACGATGGCCTGTGCCAGTACAGTGGCAGTCGTTGTACCGTCGCCGGCAGCGTCAGCAGTTTTGCTGGCTACTTCTTTTACCATCTGCGCGCCCATGTTGGCGATTGCATCTTCGAGTTCGATTTCTTTGGCAACAGTTACACCGTCTTTGGTGATTTGTGGCGCACCGAATGATTTCTGGATGACCACGTTGCGACCTTTAGGGCCAAGGGTAACTTTTACAGCATTAGCGAGAGCGTCAACGCCCTCTTTCAGTTTTTCACGGGCTTCCGTATCAAAGGAAATTTGCTTTGCAGCCATATCTATTGTTAAAATAATAAATGTTGAGAATGAGCTGGCTTCGTCATGAAATCAGCATGTGCAATGGAGTTCTTTAGCACAATAGTTTGTTGTGCCATGACTTTGTTTAGTCAAGGATGACGAGGATTTCTTCCTCACGCATGATGAGGTAGTCCTGACCTTCGTAGTTGATTTCCTGACCGGCATATTTACCGTACAGTACGATATCGCCTGCAGATACAGTCATCATGTTGCCGTCTTTGCCAGGGCCAACTGCGATCACTTCACCACGCTGCGGTTTTTCCTTGGCGGTGTCTGGAATGATGATGCCTCCCTTGGTCTTTTCGTCGGCAGGTGCGGGTTTAATAATCACGCGGTCTGCTATTGGTTTCATACCGTTGTAAAAATTATTGTTTTGGTGAATTATAAGTCTGAGCCGCAAAACCGAATATTCTGCGGATAAAAGCCCTTGAGCAGACTTCGTGCCATCCGTTTTTTTCTGCCAAATTTTCAGCCAATGACATGCCTGCTGTCAGGTTTCCTGACAGTAATCTAGAATCCGCCCGCCGTATCGTCGCCACGACGGTCAGCGACGCCCTGCCAAAGTCCGTTAGAAAGTCGCATGATGGCCTCTACCCTGCCGATAGGTTCTTCGCGGGTGAAGATATTATGGCCCATTTTTTCAAGTGCTTCGATGGTCGCCTGTGGCAATCCGTCAGGCTCAACAGCGATGCGATCTGGCGTCCATTGATGGTGAAAACGACCTGATTGTACGGCTTCAGTCAGGTTCATACCGAACTCATAGACGTTCACAATGACTTGAAAAACAGAGGTCGGAATGGTGGTGCCGCCGGGCGTGCCAACGATCATTTGCACTTTGCCGCCTTTTGTAATAATGGTCGGCGTCATGCTGCTCAAGGGGCGTTTTCCGGCAGCAATAGCATTGGCTTTGCCACCAATCGCTCCGTACAGGTTGGGCGCGCCGGGTTTGGCGCTGAAATCGTCCATCTCGTTGTTCAAGATAAAGCCTGCGCCACTGACCACAACACGGCTGCCGTAACTGTCATTGAGCGTTGTGGTGACGGACACAGCCGTTCCTTCGCGGTCAACGATGGAGTAATGCGTTGTTTCTTCGCTTTCCTTAATCATGCCGGCAGCAATTTTTTTACTGGAAGATGCAGAATCAGGCCTGAAATCTGCCATGCGCGCCCGGATGTAGGTGGTATCTGTCAGGCGTTTGACCGGTACTTTATAAAAGTCAGGGTCGCCCATGTGTTGCGCGCGGTCGGCATAGGCCCTGCGCTCGGCTTCTGCCATGAGGTGAACGGCTTCCGGCGAATGGAACTTCATGTTTTTCAATGATTTATAAGTCATCATATACAGCAACTGGCGCAAAATGATCCCTCCGCTGCTCGGAGGAGGCATGGTGATGACGCGCATGCCCTGATACCCGAATTCAAGGGGTTTTCGCCACACGCTGTGGTAGTTTTTCAGATCGTCGGCCGTGATGAGGCCATTGCGTTTTGACATTTCTTCCAGGATCAGCAAGGAAACCGGGCCTGTGTAGAAACCTTCGCGGCCAAAACCAGCAATGTGTCGAAAGGATTGAGCCAGTTCTTTCTGAATCAACCAATCGCCAGCCACCCAGGGCTGAAATTTGACAAAAGCCGGGGTGGTTTTGCAGTTTTTGATGAACGTAAAACGTTCGTCATTCAGGTTTTGAGCCTCCTGTTCTGTGATTTGAAAACCTTTATCGGCTAGTTCAATGGCCGGCGTCACGACTTCTCCCCAGCGCAACGAACCGTATTTTTTATGTACTTCCCACATGCCGTCAACGGTACCCGGCACCCCGCAGGCAAATATGCCCAATCGGCTTTTTTCGGTCAACACCTTGCCCGTACTATCCTGGTACATAGTTTCAGTGGCTGCAGCAGGCGCCTTTTCGCGATAATCAAGCGCTTCAATGGCGCCGCTTTTATGGCGCATCAATAAAAATCCGCCGCCGCCGATATTACCTGCCTGTGGATACACAACAGCCAGCGCAAACTGAACGGCTACCGCAGCATCCACGGCATTACCGCCCATGCGCATGATATCCAGCCCTACTTTGGTAGCCAGCGGATGCGCTGTGACAACAATCGCGCTATCGCCCGTGGCTTCCTTCTGGATGTTATATGGGAAAGGAGTAATCTGGGCATAACTTGTGAATTGTATGATAATAAAGCAAAATATCGCAATTTTTCTCATATCGAAACGGTTGAAGGTTAAAGTTGTTGAAGGTGGTTAAAAGTTCAAAGTTGTTGAAGGTTGAAGTGGCCTACGCCGTGTTTGGGAAAGCAAACCTATGACCTTTTTCAATCAAAAAATGTGTCAGCACCAAACAGTAATTGGTTTAGGAACCTAAATTCATTTAACTTCGCACATCAAACAATCAGATCATGACCAAAACAAAAGCCTTGTCGCAATTAGCGCTTCTGAAAAAAATTCGTCCGCTACTCGAAACGCACGGCAGTTTGTTTCAAAAGAAGCAACGCATATTGGCCAAACGTGCATCTGGCGGAGAACGCGTGGAAACGCATACCTCTGATGGCCTGGAGACTGTCAATATGGCACAACATGGTGACTATATTGTTGAAAATCAAACCAAAGCGCGTGAAATATATGTCCTGCCGGAAGATAAATTCACCGCGCGATACCGATTGATCGGACCTGCCGGAAATGGTTTTCATGAGTACGAGCCTACCGGAAAAATCGTCGCCATAGAGTTGAATTCAGCACTGCTTTCTGCGCTTAGTTTGCCGGATACATTTCGGTTTATGGCCCCCTGGAAATCAGATATGGTCGCTAAAAAAGGTGATTTTCTGGTGTCGCCAACGGAATTCTCTGAAGTATATCGCATCGCCAGAAATGAATTTTTTGAAACGTATGCGCCTGTGAGTGAATAGTGGTTAGAGGTAAGTGATTAGAGGTAAGTGATTGAATATAAATGATTTAGAAATCATTTTTAATAAAAAACCAATTCAAACCAATTACATTTTTACATGGACAATCTTACGAAAAATCAATCGAGCGTAGCCAATGCCAAGGACGTCGATACGTATATTGCTACACGCATTGACGACCAAATACGCTGGTACAATCTGCGGAGCAGCAGGCTAAAAAGCCGCTATCGCCTGATCAAATTTTTTACCATTATCTTCAGTGCCATGATTCCGGTGACCATTGCCATTTCGAGCGTGGGCGACAACTCCTGGGATTTTCTGAAATATGGCGCTGCCATACTCGGCGCCTTGATAACGGTGCTGGAGGGCATTTCAGGCGTCTTGAAAGACAAGGAAACCTACCTGGGATATCGCAGCGCCAGTGAAGCGCTGGTGCGCGAAAAAATGAAATTCCAAAGCGGATCAGGTTATAGCGAAGACAGTGCCGACAAACGCTACATTCGCTTTGTCGAAAACTGCGAAACCATCATGGCCGGCGAAAGCAATAAATGGCTGAGTACTTTCCAACAGGATAACAGTGGCGGTGATGAGCAGAAGTGAATGATGAATGATGAATGATGAATAATTTATTTGGAAAGGAAAAACAAACCTCTTAAAAAAGTTGTCATCCTGAACGCAGTGAAGGATCTGCTACCCACGAAGGGGAAATATGTACAACTGTTTGACCAGATCCTTCACTGCGTTCAGGATGACAAACCGTGTTGGTATGTTTATCTGCATGAATTATTTTTTTTACAAATTATTGATTTACAATAAATTATAAAAAAATCCATCATTCATCATTCATCATTCATCATTCATCATCCCCTTTCTAATCTCGTATTCAACATTGGGTCGAAGCGGCTCGCCGAAATAGGGAATAGTCACGTCACGAACGACTTTTGCGCCCAATTTTTCCAT
>JADZBJ010000089.1 GCA_020852155.1 Saprospiraceae bacterium
ATTTACAGACGCGAGTCGTTCAAAACTACTTTGGGTTGATTATAATGCCTCATTTGTTTTCAAAAACAAATAACCGATTCAACAAATAACCAAATAACCGATTCAACAAAACTCAATACGTATGTCGCAAACCAAATCAACACTTCCTGATTCTTCCTCAACAATGGGTGATCATGTCACCCTGCTTACCCAAATAGACCTGCTGCTCGAAACTGGTCAATTGACCAATGCACACCGTCAATTCGAAGCCTTTTGGCGCAGTTGCGATGAAATGCGGCAGCGTATTGCCCTGAATCGCAGCCGACTGATTCCGCTGGATCGGCAGGAACAGGAATATACCGCCTCCAAAAATGAACTGCTGATGGAGCGCAACCGCGTTGCGCTGGATTTTCAATCCTTGATTAACGATTTTCGACGCGATACGCTCTCCACATACTTTGATATTCGGGGTAGAACCGAATTTATGACCAGTATCAGCACCCGCGACGAGGTAATCGAGGAAATTATCGAGCACCGACTGGTTTCAAAACGATATATCCTGCTCGACGTAGAACAATCCAAAGATAAAACAGCGCCAAAAACTGACAAACGTAAGCCCCGCCACATGATGGAGGGCAATTCTGCCATCATTTACCAACTGCAAAATGTAGATACTGGCCGCCATGCCATTGCACTGGTGTTTAAAGTAGCCGAAATAACGCCCAATATCAAACTTGAAGTCGAGCGACTGACTGATCTACGGCATCGAAACATCATCAAGTTGATTGATTATGACTTGAGTAATTTCCCCTATTTTGTCATAACAGAATACGTTTATGGCGAAACAATGCTCAAAGCAGTGTCGAATGTTGGTCAAAGGCCTATCTCTCAAACCGCCGACTGGCTGTATGAACTGGCCGACGCACTGGATTACCTTCGGCACAAGCAAATACTACATTCAAACGTTCGCCCGTCCAAAATTTTCATAGACGACGAGTGGCAGGTCATGATCTCGCCTTTTGACCTCAATCGCGTAGGTACTGGCGAAACCGACCAGAACAATAACCGGGAGCGTACCCTGAATCGCTTCCGTGATGTTTGCCAATCTGCCAGCCCGGAACTTTTGCGCCAGGATGGCGACGAACTTCCCCTTCGGGAAATGTGTATCGCCGATCAGTATTCGCTGGGCTTGTTGGGTTACCTGTTGTTGACCGGGAAAAACCTGTTTGAAGGTGAAACCGTACTGGAAATCATCGAAAACAGGCAAAAATTCATATCTGATGCGGATTATAGGGAACAATGCCTGAGTCTGTTGCCAGATCATGAACTATGCACGATCATTCGAAAACTGTTGTCTGAAAATCCGGCTGACCGCTACCCTTCCCTGCATGATACACTGAGGGCATTGCACCCTTTGACACGGGTGGAAGAACCCGATTTAAGCGTTGCCAGAAAGAGTTATCGTCGTTGCCTGTCTGGCAACAAGGAACTGATTAAAGACTTTTATCGTGCTTTTCATCAGCGACTGCCTGAAATCGCCGGCGATTTTACCCTGGTGGCCAAAAAACGCATGTCGTCTATGCTGCAGATGTCCGTTGACGTACTGATTGACCTGGAACATCAGCAAACATATTTTGAACAGATCATCATGCACCAAAAACACGCTGGCTATTCCCTTGATCAATTCAAGGTTTTTCTGGATGTGCTGGTAGAAACCATCGGCCAAAACGACCCGTTGTGGAATGACGACATCGCCAGCGAATGGCGCAACTTGATGGACAGGGCTATGGCCAGTTTGGCCAAACTAAAGCCCAAAACGGATACACCTGTGTAGGCTCCAATACTTTTCAAATTTCAAATGGTAAATTTCAACTCAAAACTCGTCGCCGAAGGCAAAATCGGCTTTGCGTTCGGTCCAGCGGCCGCGGGTGAAATCGGGAAATGCCTGAGGGCTGCTGCCGGTCGAGATACTGGCCTCTGACAACGGTGTAATAGCCAGCCACGTAGCAGCGTCGTACACATCCAGTTGCGGCGCCTGATTGCGCTTGGCAGACTCCACAAAATGGTGGAACACAAAGAAGTCCATACCGCCGTGTCCTGCTGTTTTGGCGTCATTGCCGTAGCGTTTCCATAGCGGATGATCGTATTGATCGAGCCATTCTTTGGCTTCTTTCCAGCGGTGCGGCTCTGTTTTCCCTTCGATCAACAGACTCTTGTTGACATCCATCCAGATACCGCGTGTGCCTTGTACACGAAACCCAAGCGAATAAGGCCGCGGCAAACCCGTGTCGTGCGATAAAAGAATGGTTTCGCCATTGCTGGTTTTCAGGACGCTGGTAACAACATCGCCGAGGCGAAACTCGACGTTGGCATTCGGGTGGTTGGGGCCGCCTTTCGGGTGATTCACGATATATTCATGCAATCCGCGCGATTTGGTGGCTGTCGAAGTCAGGTACAGGAAGCGGTTGCCCCGGTTGATATTGGCCATCATGGCCACCGGGCCGACGCCGTGGGTTGGATACAGGTCAGCATTGCGGTGAATGCTGTGTTTCGTGCGCCATTTGGCTTCTGAATAGCCTTTTTCGCCAAATTCCACGCCCGAATCGTAGGGCGTTTTGCCATCATTGAATTTTACGCCGCGCAGGTCGTGCTGATACCCGCCTTCCATGTGCATGAGTTCGCCGAACAGGCCTTCGCGCACCATTTGCAACACGGCCATCACGTCGCGTCGGTAGCACACATTTTCCATGAACATCAGGTGCGTGCCTGTGGCTTCGTGGGTATTAACCAATTGCCAGCATTCGTCCAGTGAAAAGCCGCCGCCGACTTCCGTACCGACGTACTTACCGGCTTGCATGGCCGCAACACATTGTTGCGTATGCCACTCCCAGGGCGAGGCAATCACCACTGCGTCAATGCTCTTTTCTTCCAGCATTCGCTTGTAGTCGTGCGGGCCGCGGTCGAACACCATTGGCTTTTTGCCGCCTTTTTCCTCAATCAATTTGAGCGTATCGGCCACCATACCCGGATCCGGGTCGGCAATGGCTGCTACTTCGCAATCGGAACGCATCAGCGCCAGTTCCACATGGCCTTGTCCGCGCATACCCGTGCCGATAAAACCGATACGCAGTTTGTCTTTGTCTTTTTTTCCTGCGCGAGCAGACAGGGTTTCGGTTTCATTGCTGGCCTGGCTGGCAGGTATGGAAAGGCCCAAACCAGCGGCTGCAAGGGCGGTATTCTGGAGAAACTGACGGCGAGAACTGGACATTTTTAATGTGATGATGTGATGATTTGAAAATGTGGTGATTTGGGGGGACTCGAAGGCAAAAATGGATGTTTGCTTTCAAATTATCTACGTTTTATTCAGGCTAACTTGTTGAAATCCGGTTTTTGGGAAATAATATTCTCAAAAAGGGCTCTTGTTCATCGTAAATTAGGCCAGTTTTTGTCAAACTGACATTTTTATGAAACACAGAATTTGGAATTATTAACCATTTCCCCTATTTTTGGATGCATATTGTTCACCTTTTAAAATACGCAATTATGAAAAATCAAAACAGGAATTACCCCCCCCCGAACCATTTTTTATTTGGTTTAATTTCGTTAAAAAGTATCGTTTTACTTTTTACTATGATTATCTCATTGAATTTGATGGCACAAAATGCGCAAGGGTTTTGTGGGACGGAAATGAGTGACCCTCCAATTTTACCACCGCCTGTTGGCACATCAAGTATTGATTGCTATCCAGAAGTAGCAGGGCCGCTAATCGTCAGAATTAAACCCCATGTAATCAGAACTTCAGCCGGAACAGGAGGGCAATCTGAAGGTGCGATCAGAAATGCCATAGCAAAGATGAGGGCTAATTATGCCCCTTTCGATATTTACTTTTTTGAAGTTGAGGACTGTGTAATCAGTACAGTAGATGATGATCAATATTTTTATTCTGATGTATTGTCAAACGATATTCTGAATAACCTGGAAAGCCAATACGGAGATGATAATCAGATAGATATATTTTTCTTCCCTGAAGAGTACCTTCTTAATTGGCAGGGTCTTTCATTAGGACCAAATGGATCAACCTTAGCCATTGGCGGTGAGTATATTACAGTCTATTTCCTTTCTGTTATAGAATCCAATACCTTAAGCCATGAAATGGGACACAGTTTAGGGTTATATCACACATTTCAAAATGTAACAGATGGAAGCCTTGACTGTAGTTGTGAAAATCTTCTAAATCAAAACCCACTTGATGACTATTGTTGTAATTGCGGTGATTTGGTGTGCGATACTCGATACTATCCGGTTGGTATAGTACCATTTGTTGATCCAGATGACTGTTCATTTACAGGATCATACACTTTACCTGGATGTAATAATGTTGTCGTGACAAATCCTATGGTTGATAATATTATGAATTATACTGCACCCGAATGCGCTACAGAATTTACACCCGGTCAGGTTGCTCGTATGCGGTATGTCATCAATACGACTTTGCAAAATGTTTGGGCGGGCTCGTTAGACAATGCGTATGGCGTACTTGATCTGTCCGCTCCATTTACATCATGGTCGGATCAAACAATTACCATATATGACCGTCTTACCATAAAAAGTGGAGCAACACTAAATTTGGATCATTCAAAAATTGCTTTTGGAAGAAATGCAAAACTGATTGTAGAGCCTAATGCTGTTCTGAATATGAAAAGTACTAAATTGACCTCATTGTGCCAGGATTTTTGGGACGGGGTAGAAGTACATGGAACAGGAGGAGCTACCAATCAGTTTCCGAATGCAAATGGGCAGTATGCACAAGGCCGGTTAATTACGATTGGCAGAAGTGTAATTGAAAATGCTAAAATTGGTGTAAGACTTTGGGGCGGAAGCGGTAATGGAGGCCAGATTAATGCTTACGGTGCTACATTTAAGAATAATTATCTTGCAGTTGCCGCCAGAGATTACTCTAACAACATTCCGCCAATGGCGCCCAGCGCATCACAAGCAGGCAACAGAGACTATAGTGCTATCTTTAGATCATGCCGTTTTGTAACAGACGATTCTTACCGCCCGATTTTGGAGGAGTCTGGATATGCATTTGAAACATTTGTACAGTTACAGCGCGTAAAAGGCGTACGCTTTTTCGGATGTAATTTTGAAAACACTCAAAGTTCACCCTGTCTATCTGTTCAAAATCAGAACAAATGTCGAGGCGAAGGCATCAAGGCAACAAATGCCGGTTTTTGGGTAACCAGTGCATTCTCAGGCTCTCCTAATGAAAAATCACTGTTTAAGGGATTAGATAAAGGTATTATTATTGAAAATGCATTGGCTGTACGCCCCGCCACAGTTAACTCCAGTACATTTAGCCAAAATGTCATTGGCATACATGTTAATAACAGCGCCAATGCCATTATTACAGGTAATAATTTCATGCTGGGTAAACTACCGTATTTTCCTGTTGCAGATATAGTGCAGACAGGCACTATCACGACTCAGGCATCTACCTTTATTTACAGCAACAACCAGTTTGCCCATGAGGCTGGCGGATTTAATATTACCAGTGTCGGTACTTGTAACTATTCCGTGCAGTCAGCCAATAACCTGGTACGACGGAATAAATACACCGATATTGACTTTGCCAATGTCTATAATGGTAACAATGGCAGCCTGCCCGGTCAGATTACCAGCGGCTTGCAATATGAGTGCAACGACAATACCAGTGTAAAACACTATGACTTCACCGCCCAAAAGTCTGGTGATTTGATCAGAAGTACACAGCAAATATTACAGGTTGATCCTAATACTGGTCAGACAATTATTCGCCCCGTAGGCAATACCTTTTCACATCAGGGCGATTGTGAATACAGCGATTTCAATGCAGGTACAGCAATTACCTACTTTTACAACCCCACAGACCCCGATCAAGTACCGATCTTTCATAATATAGCAAGCCCGCAGTTAAGTAGTAATTCTACGAATTGCGATCCGTTTGTGGAGGCTGAATTTCCGTTGAGCGAAGGCGACATGGGGCAGGTTCGAAACAATTTCCTCCTGCAGAGTGGGTTATATCACAACGCACGATCTGCTTGGAAAAACGCCCTGCAATCGGGGAATATAAGCCTTGCTGAACAAAACAGGCAAGCCGCAGGAACTCATCTGTACCTGATGCAGCGCGAGGCACAAAAGGGGTACTTTCACAGTATAACCGACACGCTGACATTCTCAGAAGACAGCGTTGCTACCTGGATGTATCGAATGGAGTCAGTCGCTACAGACCTTGATCTGGCACTTCTGAATGCCCTGAAAGATCAGGATGCCGCATCAACAGCCATCCTGAATCAAATGCCCACGCGCTTTGACCTGTCGCCAGAAGAACAGGACGACGTACAGGATATGCAAATCATCGTTGGCATACTGGCAGTCCAAAACCCGGATGCCCTTGATAACACAGCACAACAGACCCTGCTAAACCTGGCACAAAAGCCCGTGAGTAAATCGTCCATGACTGCAAAAGGATTACTACAGCCGTATGGATTTATTTTTCCATCGGTGAGTTGTGGATTGCCGGAATGTGCCACCAATGATCGTGCTGAATCTGATCGTTTCGGAAAGGCGAAAATCATAAAAACCTACCCCAACCCGGCACACGACAGAATCGTTTTTGAGGGCAACTTTGACCAAACAGAAAAGATAGCGGTTTTCAACGCCCAGGGGCTATTGGTCGCATCTTTATACCCTACAACAAACAATTTACAGGTTGTGTTGCCCACAGGGGCTTTGTTGTCAGGCTTGTATTTCTGGCGTGCAGTAACGGCTGAAGGATATGTTCAGGGTGGCAACTTCGTTGTTGCGCACTAATTTTTTCATGATCGGGCTATCGCTTCATGGTGATAGCCCGACTAATAAATTAATGCGCCATGAAACAATTAGCCCTAATATTGTTGGTAGTTATTCCATCGGCGATCCTCTGCCAACAAGGATTTAGCAATATATATGCGAATGATATTTTCTCTAAAAGATTTTACAACGTCATAAATATTGAAGACAAGTTAGTTTTAGTTGGTACAACCAACAACATTGTTCCTGATTTTAAACAAGGGATATGGCTATGCAAGTCGGATTCCCAAGGTGTTATTATCAATGAGTATCTACAATTGGATACGAATAATTTTCATCTTGGAGCCTTTAATGGAACAGACTTAGTAAAAACAATTCAGGGTGATATTGCAACCATTGGAGGAGTGTTCGATGGTGTTCAATCACCTGTATTAGTGGTA
>JADZBJ010000090.1 GCA_020852155.1 Saprospiraceae bacterium
TTCAGGGGAAACTCTGGCATGGGTGGTAGAAGCCGGGTGGGTTGCAATGCTGCGCGTATCGTTGAGGTTAGCCGATAGGGACAACATTTGCAAACGATCCAAAAACTGCCGACCTGCATTTACGCCGCCTTTGATGTCAAAAGCCACCAAGCCGCCGCCGCGCTTCATTTGCCGGCGGGCGATTTCCACATCAGGATGTTGGCTTGAAAACGGATAAATGACACGTTCGACAGCCGGATGACCTGTCAGGAAATTCGCCAGTTTTTCTGCATTATCGCAGTGCCTGTCAAGGCGAACGGCCAATGTTTCGAGGCTTTTTGATAAAATCCAGGCGTTAAATGGCGAGAGCGCCGGGCCGGTTGAGCGACAGAATTTGCGGACTTCAGCGATCAATTCACGGTCGCCACAAACCACGCCGCCCAGTACGCGCCCCTGTCCGTCCAGAAATTTGGTAGCTGAGTGCGTCACGATTTGCGCGCCGTACCTGGCTGGTTGTTGCAAATAGGGCGTTGCGAAGCAGTTGTCAACGTTCAGGAGGAGGTTGTTTTTTCGGGCAAATTCGCCGGCAAACGCCAGATCAACCACATCCAGTCCGGGGTTGGTGGGCGTTTCCAGAAAAATCATGCGCGTATTGGGGCGCACCGCCGCCTGCCACGTATCCGTCTGGCGTGCATCAAGGAAGGTCGTTTCGATGCCCCATTTGGGTAAAAACTGCCCGACAATAGTATGTGTAGAACCAAAAACCGCCTGTGAACACAACAGATGATCGCCGCTTTTCAGAAAAGCCATGAACGAGGCGAATACCGCAGCCATGCCGGAGGCCGTGGCGAAAGCATCGTCAGTGCCTTCCAAAGCAGCCATTTTTTCCTCAAACTCCCGAACGGTCGGATTGGTAAAACGACTGTAAATATTGCCCTCCTGCTCGTCGGCAAACAAGGCGCGCATCTGCTCGGCATCGTCAAACACAAAACTTGACGTCGGATAAATCGGGGTACTGTGTTCGCGGTGCTGCGAACGCTCGGTCTGAATGCGAATAGCGGTAGTTTCGAAATGCATTTCTTTATTTGTTGGATGGGTTGGTTATTTGAGGAATTGGTTATTTGTTTATTTGGGGATTTATTGGATTGGTTATTTGTTTATTTGGGGATTTTGGGATTTGAGGATTTGGGGATTTGTTGGATTTGTTGGATTGGCTATTTTAAAAAAGCGATGTCAAACCTCATCAAAAAAATCTGTCATCCTGAGCGCCAGCGAAGGATCTGGCCAAGCAGTTGTGAGTACGCCCCTTCAAGGTTACCAGCCCCTTCGCTGGCGCTCAGGATGACAACCTTTTGGGGTGAAATAGCCGAATAACCAAATCCCCAAATAACCAACCCAACAAATCCCCAACCCAACATCACTCAACAATCTCCAGCGACCAGGTTATCTCGGCCGTTTTGGACAGCATGACGCCGACGGAGCAATATTTTTCGACGGAAAGGCGGATGGCTTTTTCAGCGCTTTCGCGGGCAATAGCGCCTTTCAGCGTGTAATGCAGGTGAATCTTGTTGAAAACGGCGGGCACCTGTGTGGTATCGCGTTCGCCATTCACTTCCACCTGAATGTCTTCGAGAGGTTGGCGCAATTTTTTGAGCATGGTCACGACATCAATGCTGCTGCAAGCGGCGTGGCTCATGAGCAGGAGTTGCATAGGGCGCACGCCTTTGCCTTCGCCACCAATGTCCGGCGAGCCGTCGGTATGTACGACCAACCCTTCTTCGTTCGAGCATTCAAAATGCACGGCCTCATTGATGCGTCTGAGATTTATTTTCATAAAAACTTTATTTTTCACCTAAAACCGCTGTAAACCTATCGTACGGGCACAAAAAAAGTCCCTCCCGGCGAACCGGAAGGGACTCAATTTCTTGCGCAAAAAGAGGGCATTGCCTTCCGACTCATCTGCCCGATTCTGAAGAATCAGGACGGAATTGGCACCTTTATCTCAATAGCGCTGCATTGAAATCAGGTTGCCAAGGCTTCACAGGGCCGTTCCCTCTGCCTTTCTTGATAAGTCTGTCCCGCCATGTTGCCATCCGGGACGAATTTTAATGAACTGGGTGCAAAGGTAGGAAATAGTTGAATGGGTGCAAAGAGAAGATAAAAGATTGGGAAAACCGGGGGGCCAGGGTAAAGGGTGGAGGGTTCAAGGTGGAGGGTTCAAGGTGGAGGGTTCAAGGTGGAGGGTTCAAAGTGGAGGGTACAAGGTGGAGGGACAAAGAGGAGGGGCAAGGTGGAGGGCACAAAGAGGAGGGGCAAGCCCTCCGGCTACTAGGGGACCTCCACGGCATTCAATATCCTGGTGATAATTTCTTCCTGATCAATGTTTTCTGCTTCCGCTTCATAACTCAATCCGATGCGGTGCCGAAGCACATCCGGTGCAATGGCGCGTACATCTTCCGGTATTACATAGCCTCTTCGATTCAGGAAGGCCATTGCTCTTGCGGCCTGCGCCAGCGCTATCGTCGCGCGGGGCGATGCGCCATAGCGTAGCAGCGGTGTGAGGTCTTTCAAACCGGATTCGGAGGGCTGTCGGGTCGTGAAGACCAGTCCGAGGATGTACTGCTCGATTTTTTCATCCATGTAAATACCGTGCATCACTTCGCGGGCGCGCAGCAGGGCTTCCGGGCTGACCACGCGATGCACCTGCGGCTGATCGCCACTGAGGTTGCGGCGCATGATCTCGCGTTCTTCATCGCGACTGGGGTAGCCGATTTTTACTTTTAACAGGAAACGGTCGGCTTGTGCTTCGGGCAGCGGGTAGGTGCCTTCCTGCTCGATCGGGTTTTGTGTGGCCAGCACCAGAAATGGCTCTTCCAGCGGGAAGGTTTCTGTGCCGATGGTTACCTGGCGTTCCTGCATGGCTTCCAGCAGGGCGCTTTGTACTTTGGCTGGCGCGCGGTTGATCTCGTCGGCCAGGACGAAGTTGGCAAAAATCGGCCCTTTGCGCACGCTGAACTCCGAGCGCACCGGATTGTAAATCATCGTACCAATGACGTCGGCAGGCAACAAGTCCGGTGTAAACTGGATGCGGCTGAATTTGGCATCTACGGCCTGGGCCAGGGTTTTGATGGCCAGGGTCTTGGCCAGCCCCGGCATACCTTCAAGCAGAATATGCCCTTTGGTCAGCAGACCAATGAGCAGGCGTTCGATCATATAATCCTGACCGACGATGAATTTTGAAGTCTCCATTCGGAGTTGTTCCAGAAAAGCGCTCTCGTGCTGTATCTGCTGATGGAGGGCCTGGATATCGAGGTAATTTTGCATGACAAAAACAGATGCATTGACTTGGGGGGCAAAACTATGACTTTGCTACCTTTGCGCCATGTTTAGCCGTTTGTTCATTTTTATTGTTTTTACGATTTGGTCTTCGACCGTCGTTGCGCAGTCGGCTAACCCCTTTGAATTAATCCATCGGTTGCCTCGCGTAACGGTCGCACCCGATGGCCAAACGGTGGTTGCAGCGCCGCGGAATCCTTTCGATATTGTCGTTCACCGGGCGCCGGGGCAGACCGAAGCGCTTGGCGTGAACAAAACCACCCGTTTTCGTCCTTTTGCGGTGTTACCCACTGGAGGCGGACTATCTGGCGGCACGTTATTCGGGGTTTTAGCCGTTATTTTCACCATTTTGACCTTGTCTATCGCCGCCAATCGCGGCGCGGTGGAAAAAGCCTGGCGCGGTTTTTTGAATGAAAGTTCATTGACCCTTGCACAGCGAGATGCTTCCGGATTTGTCGGCTCGACGCCATACTACCTGCTTTACCTGAATTTTTTACTGAACGCCGGCGTTTTCCTGTTTCTGATTACCCGTTTTTTCAGAAGAGAAACATACAATAATTTCTGGTTTCTGATTTTTTGCATCATCGTGACTTCTATATTTTTCCTGTCGAAGCATTTGATGGTCAAAATCATGGCCCAAATTACGCCCATTGAGAAAGATTTGCGTCGTTATCAGTTTTTGATGCTGATATTCAACTGCGTGCTTGGATTGTTTTTACTGCCATTTAATTTAGTCATCGCCTTTGGAACTGATACGGGATATTATGGGTTTCTGGTATTCTGGACGCTCGCCCTGGTCGCCATTTTTTTCGGTTATCGCGCATTCAGGGCGCTTCCTATCGGACTAAAATTTTTGGGAGAAAACACATTTCACTTTTTGTTGTACCTTTGCACCGTCGAAATTGCACCACTTGTTCTGGTGGTTAAAATGGCCACCTTACAAACCTGAAAATCAGAACCTGAACAATACTTACAAAACACACCTCTCCTCGAATGTCTGCTACTGCTGCAACTACTCAGGAAAACACCTATAAAAAAGTCCAAAACATTCTCATCTCACAGGCAACGCCAGCTGTGCGTACGGCCTATGATGAAATCGAAAAGCGTTATGGCGTCCACATTGACTTTGTGCCGTTCGTAACCATTGAGGGCTTGACGGAAAAGGAATACCGTAAAAACCGGGTGTATCCAAACGATTACACTGCCATTGTTTTCACCAGCAAAAACGCAGTGGACCACTTCTTCCGCCTGTGCACTGAAATGCGCATCAAAATGTCGGACGAAACCAAGTATTTCTGCGCCACAGAAACCATCGCCAACTACCTGCAGAAGTTCATCAACTTCCGCAAGCGCAAGGTCTTCAATGGCACGAAAAGCATCCTGGACCTCAAATCGTACGTTCAGCGCAACAAGGACGAAAAATTTTATCTGCCTTGCAGCGATCAGGGAAATCCTGAGGTGTCGCGCTTTTTCAAGGAATTGAAAGTGCCGATTCAGGAAGCCGTGATGTACCGCTCCATCAACAATGATCTGCGCGGATTGTCAGACATCAAGTATGACATCATCGCGTTTTTCTCGGCGCTTGAGGTTAAGTCCATGTTCGAGCAGTTCCCTGATTTCAAACAGGAAGACCGCCGCATTTGCGTATTCGGTACAACGGCCCTGAAAACCCTGACAGAACGCGGCCTCACGGTCAGCATTCAGGCCGGAACGCCCGAAGTGCCCTCCATCGCCGTAGCGCTGGAGCACTACCTGAAAATATCCACCAAAA
>JADZBJ010000091.1 GCA_020852155.1 Saprospiraceae bacterium
ACGCCCAGCCAGTTGTAGCTGTAGAAAATACCACTGGGTTCGCCTTCTTCAATACGGTTTGAACCCCTGCCGAGGTCGTCAATGGGCTGTTTGTTGTACAGTTTCAGCACCTTGTTCCGGTTGGCTGAAACATTGAGGCGCGTGCTCCAGGTCAAAGCCCTTTTGGATAAAATATCGCCTGTAATGGCCACTTCCAAACCCCGGTTTTGTACCTGACCTACATTTTCAGTAATCACGGAGAAGCCCGAACTGGTCGGCAGCGGACGGCTCAGCAACAGGTCTTTGGTTTGTTTGTCATAGACATCCACTGAAAGGTTGAGGCGATTGTCCCACAGGCCCAGATCAAGGCCCAGGTTTAACTGTGCGGTGGTTTCCCATTTCAGGTCAGGGTTCGGGATATTGCTTGGATAGATACCCGGTTGTCCGCCATAAGTGGTTGTACCATACAGTTCCGAAAACAAAAACGGTGAAATATCGTCATTTCCGGTAAGGCCATAACTGGCGCGAAGTTTCAGTTCAGAAACAGGTTTCAGGTTGAAAAACCCTTCCTCCGCAATACGCCATGCGCCCGAAACAGCCGGGAAAAAGCCGTTGCGGTTATTCTCGCCAAAACGCGAAGAACCGTCCAGACGACCGGAAAAAGTGAACAGGTATTTGTTGTCAAAATTGTAGTTGGCACGGCCAAAAAACGACCGAATACCGCTTTCAAAACCCGATGAACTGGCTGAAACAATCGTAGATGCCGCATCAATGTATTGCAGCGACGGATCGGCATAATCCTGGGCGCGAATGAATGACGAACGGTTTTGGTATTTTTCAAAACTGTGACCAGCCATTACGTCAACCTGATGCGCGCCAAAGCCTTTTTGATATTGCAAGGTGTTGTTGGAAACGAGGTTAATAACGCTGGTCGTCGTTTCAAAACCGAGACCATTGTATTTTGCGCCCTGCACTGTTTTGATGGATTCGTATGCGTGTTCGCGAAAACTCAACACGTCTGTGCCCCATTTGGTATTAAAAGTCAGGCCGGGCAACAGGCGATAGGTACCATACACATTGCCCACGGTGCGGAATGAAAAATTCTGATTGATGGCTTCGTTAGCAATGGAAATGGCATTCGAATATGGCCCTTCCTGATTGTATGTACCATCTTCATTGTACACCGGGAAAATGGCGGGTGTCGAAATGCCGTTGGGCAATGGGCCATGCAGGGTTTGGTCGCCTTCCACACGATTGGTTTTGGCATAGGTCATCCCAATGCTTGTTCCGATGGTCAGGCGTTGCGACATCCGATGATCCACGTTCACGCGGCCGTTCAGGCGCTGATAATCCGTACCGACCAAAATACCATCCTGGCTAAAGTAGTTTCCGCTGAGGAACACCGAAGTTTTGTCATTGCCGCCCGTAGAAGACAGTTCGTAATTGGCAATAGGAGCCGTTCTGAAAATTTCCTTTTGCCAGTCGGTGTTAATTTTGATGTTGTTGATTTGATCTTGTGAAAACACTTCCGATTCGGCCAGGTCGTTGCGGTACAACATCCATTCGCGGGCATCCAGCATTTCCTGGCGTTTCCAGGTTTCCTGAACGCCGTAATAGGCATTGAAATTGACCACAGACTTGCGATTACCGCCGCGTTTGGTGGTAATAATCACCACGCCATTGGAAGCGCGCGCACCGTAAATGGCCGCAGCAGCAGCGTCTTTTAACACGCTAATGGACTCAATATCGTTCGGATTCAGGTCTGTCAACGCATTGATCCCCTGGCCCTCGTAACCGATCTGGGCAAAATCGCCGGTGGTCACCGGAATGCCGTCAATGACATATAACGGCTGACTGGAACCTCCAATCGAACTCACGCCGCGAATGCGTACTGACATGCCGCCACCGGGCGTACCGGAGTTTTGGCTGACCAATACGCCGGCTGTTTGTCCTTGCAGGATGCCGTCAATTCCGGGCACGGGCAGGTCTTTCACGTCGGCGGATTTCACTTCGCCGACCGAGCCGGTCAACAGGGCTTTTTTCTCGGTGCTGTACCCTACGACCACGACTTCTGACAGGGTGGCATTGTCGGGTTCCAGTACCACATCAATCACCGAACGACCGTTGATGTCAACCACCATTTTTTGAAAACTGACGTAAGTGAATTCGAGTTGTCGCGCATTATCGCTCACCACAATGCGATAATTGCCATCGGCATCCGTCACAGCGCCATTGGTAGAGCCGGACTCCAGGATGGTCACGCCCACCAGGGTTTCGCCATTGGGCGAAGTGACTTTGCCGGTAATTATTTTCGTAATATGCGGTGCGCTGGCGAGCAAAAAATGCGGTAATACAGCGAGGATAGACAGCAGTATTCGACCGCGACGGGGAAGACCCTGAAAAAGAGCAGGCAACATAGAAGGTTTTTGTGTTCTAAAGCGTCGCCAAATGCAGACTTTCACCCGTATGCTGGCTCGCTAAAATAATGGTTGAATGGCTCGGCAGGGTTTCCTGAACCCGCCTTGATATACCCGGGCAGGTTCTAAGAGTGTGTTCGGGAATTGGATTTTGGCCTGCTCTCGAAAAATTTAATTCTGCTCGGCGTTAAAATTTTCGCCTTAGAACCCGGCTAAGACTGCAAATTTTGCCTTGATCAAAATCAAATTTTGCCTCGTTCGGCACAAACCCAATTCCCGAACACACTCTAAAGGCAAAGTTAACAATATGTTTGAACGAGACAACCGGAGTTCCGGGAAATTTAGCCTGGGTGTGCAGCAGGCCGCTTAAACAGCACCCTCCCCCGATCTTTCAAAAACTTTTTCCACTTCAAGCGCAATTTTCAGGTAATTTCTTGGTTTTTTTGCCCCTGAAAAGCATCCTTCAGGCGGGCTTGCCTGTTTTTCACCAATAGCCCTCACACCGAACCAGACAAATCACTGCACACATGGAGCCTCAACACCTGATTTCTTACAAGGCCGCACTACAACAAAAACGCGATCCGGCATACCGCCGCATTGTGCGTTGGATGTGGCGATTGATGGCGCTGGGGATTGTCGGTGTTTTGACCGTTTTTCTCATCATTAATTTCACGGCTATTCCTTCCTTCCGGGAATTGGAAGATCCCAACTCGGCCGTGGCCAGTGAAGTCCTGGCCAATAATAATGAGGTTTTAGGCCGTTATTACATTGAAAATCGCGTACCGGTAGATTACGAAGACCTGAGTCCGCATTTGGTCAATGCGCTGATTTCCACGGAAGACCTGCGTTATCGCGAGCACTGCGGTATTGACATTAAAGCCGTTGCACGCGTGGTGTTCCGTACCATTTTAATGGCCGACCAGAGCAGCGGCGGTGGTTCGACCATCACTCAGCAGTTGGCTAAAATGTTGTATTCCGACCGCGATTTTGTCGGAATGGGGCCACTACAAAAGACAGGCAAACTCGTGTACATGAAATTGCGCGAGTGGATTACCGCCGTCAAATTAGAGCGCAGTTACACGAAAGAGGAGATCATCGCGATGTACCTCAATCAGTTTAATTTCATCAACAACGCATACGGCATCCATGCCGCCGCTGAAATTTATTTCGGCAAAACACCCCAAACCGTCACTGTGCAGGAGGCGGCCGTCCTGATCGGCATGCTCAACAACCCGTCGTATTACAACCCGAATCGCTTCCCCGACCGTACCATCCGCCGCCGCTGGACGGTACTCTCACGCATGCGTGACAGCGGATTCCTGACCGAAGCGCAATTTGACAGCATCAAGGTGCTAAAATTAGACATGAGCCGCTTCAAAAAGGTCAACTTCACCGACGACAAAGCGCCTTACCTCTGCGCAGAGCTGAAAAAAGACCTGGAAACCATCCTGCAAATGCCTGAGTGCCGCCGCCCCGATGGCAGCATGTATGATTACTACAAAGACGGACTGAAAATTTACACCACCATTGATCCTGCCTATCAGCAACATGCCGAAGAAGCCATGCAGGAGCACATGAAAAAAATTCAGGGCCGATTCTTTCAGGTATGGCGCGGGCGCGACCCGTGGCGCTATAAAGGTTCGGAAACCACCGATGATGAAATTGCCAGCCGCCAGTCGGCTTTCCGGCGACTCATTCGGGAAAGCGACCGCTACCAATCGCTTCGACCCAAATATTTCGATGCGCTCGAAGCCAAAATCAAGGAAGATTTTGACTTTAACCTCCGCGACATAGACATTGAGCGAATGCTGGAGGAGGAGAAAAAACCAGGTTCTATCAGCAAATTAGTGGGCAAACAATTGGTCACCGCCAGCCAGTCGGCCGCCTATCGCCGAATCATGAACAGCAAGGACTGGACAGCCATCAAGAATCAATACACGGGCTTGCAGGCCAATGTGAAAAAACAGATGGAAACGCCCGTCAAAATGAAGGTATTCAGCTGGTCAGGCAAGAATTTCGAACGCGACACTTTCATGTCGCCCCGCGACAGCATTCGCTACCACCGCATGTTCCTGCAAACAGGTATGCTGGCTGTTGACCCAACAACTTCAGAAGTCAAGGCATGGGTGGGCGGCATTAATTTCAAATATTTCCAGTACGATCACATCCGCAGCAACCGTCAGGTGGGTTCGACTTTTAAACCCTTTGTTTACGCCACGGCCATCGCGCAACAAGGCATCAGCCCCTGTTTTGAAATTTACGACAACGCCGTGACGATTCCGGCGCATTACATGAATTTCCAGCACTCGACAGACTGGACGCCTAAAAACTCGACAGGCACTTACTCCGGCGCGCGCATGAACCTGTTTTCGGCCCTGAAAAACTCGGTCAATACGGCTTCGGCCTATTTGATGAAACAATTAGGCGATACGCGGCCGATCACTGGCCTCTGCCATAACATGGGCATAGACTCAACCGAACGACGCATTCCTGAAGGATCGCCCGCCATTTGCCTTGGCGCTGCCGACCTTAAAGTCTGGGAAATGGCAGGCGCTTATGCCACTTTCGCGAATAAAGGCATGTTTTCAGAGCCTTTTGTCATTCGAAAAATTGAAGACAAAAACGGAAGGGTAATCTATCGAAGCATTCCCGAAGAACGCGCTGCACTGCCCGCCAATGCCAACTGGGTTATGCTCGAAATGCTGAAATACAACGTCAAGGGAGCGCCGGGTATCGGCAGCCTTAAAAGTGAAATTGGCGGTAAAACAGGCACAACCAACGACTACACCGACGGCTGGTTTATGGGCGTAACGCCCCGATTGGTCGTGGGTACCTGGGTGGGCGGCGAAGACCGCTGGATCAGATTCCTGAGTCTGGCCGACGGACAAGGTGCAAAAATGGCCAGACCAATCTGTGCTTCGTTCCTTCAAAAATTAGAAAAAGACCCCAAATCAGGCTACGACTACAATGCCCGTTTTGTCAAACCAACCGGCGATCTGGGCATCACCATGGACTGCGCAGCATACCACGGCGCAGAAACTCCCGACGGGAATAGTGACGACGAGTCTTTTTCACCCGATATTTACGGCGACGAAGACACACCACCGCCCACGGGCGACAAGAAAAAGAAAACCGACGACGGGTTTGGAGATGAGGACAACTAAACGCGGGTGACGCGGATTTGCGCGGATATGACGGATTTACGCGGATTTACTTAACGCGGATTTGCGCGGATTTTTTCTGATTTGCGCGAATTTTCCTTAACGCGCATTTGCGCGGATTTTTTCGGATTTGCGCGGATTTTCCTTAGTGTCTCTTAGTGAAACCTTAGTGCCTTAGTGGTAAAAACGCGGATGACACGGACATAA
>JADZBJ010000092.1 GCA_020852155.1 Saprospiraceae bacterium
CATTGACATACGACCTCCTCACTCCCACTTAATTGCATCAATCGAATAATTCGCCAGCACAGGCCGCAGCACACAAACAGTGCGTCGGTTGCGCTGTCGTCCTTCGGCGGTTTCGTTGGAGGTAAGCGGATAAAACTCGCCTTTGGCAATGGGCGTCAGTTGGTTGGCATTTACATTATAATCCCGAATCAACATCCGAACGACGTTGGTGGCGCGACGCAGGCTCCAGTCCCAGGTATCTTGCAGCGATTTGTCTTTGGGCGGCAACACATTATCGGTGTGCGCTTCCACATCCAGATCAACGGTCGGGTTTTTGGAGAGGAACGCGGCAATGGCGGTCAGGGCTGTTTTGCCCGAACTGCTCACGGTGCTGCCTGAAGGTTCGAAAAGTAATTTATCTGAAACACTCAGCATGACCGCGTCATTCAGGATATTCAGGGAGTATTCCGTGGCCTGAATGGCCGACAATCCGTTTTTCAACTCATTTTGAATGGCATTCAAAGTAGCCTGATTGCTCACGTTTTTGCTTTTCAGGTCATTGAGCCAGGCATTTCGTTTGTCCAGCAATTGTTTGGTTTGCGCCAGGTCCTGCTGCAAGGCTGCTTTTTCGCTGGCCAACTTGCCGGCCGACTCGCCCATGCTTTGGGTGCGCGCGTTGAGTTCTGTCTGTAAGGATTTGATGCTTGTTTCCTGACCGCCTACGGTTTTACTCAGGTCAGACACCTGTTGTATCAGGGCGTTATTTTCCCGGATTCGTTCATCCAGTGTGCTGGACAATACTTTTTCGCGGGCTTCGGCGGCGGCGCGCGCTGCTACTTCAGCGCGATGAATTTTAGGGCGAACGCAAGCCAGAAATGGCGTCAGGAGCAGGAGGAACAACAGGTTCCGGCGGGTTTTCAGCATAGTATAGCGGTGTGTCGTTTTTGTGTGGCGCAAAGGTGATAAAAGTAGTCGAGAGGACGCCAGGTATCTGCTGATTCAAGCGATGGATGTCGTTTTTTTGCAGAAGTGCAACATTGATTTTTTTAAAACAAAATTCTGAAAAGGGCGTTTTTTTGAAAATCACACCGAATTTTTCGATAAATTTCATTTTGCATTAACAAATAAAGCATGGATAATGCTACCATTTCGACCAAATTCGAATTACCTTTGCGGCCCATTTGGGAAGCACAAATTTTAACATGAAGAATATTCGCAACATCGCCATTATCGCTCACGTTGACCATGGCAAGACCACGCTGGTAGATAAAATGATCCTCGCTGCCAAAGTCTTCAAGGAGCACGAAGTAACCGGCGAATTGATGCTGGACAACAATGACCTTGAGCGCGAGCGCGGCATCACGATCCTGGCAAAAAACGTCTCGATCAACTACAAAGGCACCAAAATTAACATCATTGACACGCCAGGCCACGCCGACTTCGGTGGTGAAGTAGAACGTGTTCTGAACATGGCCGACGGCGTATTGCTGCTCGTTGACGCTTTTGAAGGCCCCATGCCTCAAACGCGTTTCGTGCTGCAAAAAGCGCTCCAAATGGGCAAAAAACCTATCGTAGTCATCAACAAGGTGGACAAGGACAACTGCAACCCTGACTGGGCGCACGAGCAGGTGTTCGACCTAATGTTCACACTGGACGCTACGGAAGAACAACTGGATTTTCCGGTGGTATTCGGTTCGGCCAAGCAAAACTGGATGAGCCACGACTGGAAAAACAGAACAGAAGACATTACGGTATTGCTCGACGATATCGTTAAATATATCCCGGAGCCGACTGTACTTGAAGGCACCACGCAAATGCTCGTGACTTCGCTCGACTATTCCACTTTTATCGGTCGTATCGCTATCGGTCGTCTGTTGCGCGGCAAACTGGGCGTCAATCAGCCGGTTTCGCTGATGAAAAAAGACGGTACAATCCAGAAACACCGCATCAAGCAACTGTTCGTTTTTGATGGTCTTGGTAAAAAAGAAGCCGCTGAAATTGAAGCAGGCGATATCGGCGCCATCGTCGGTGTTGACGGTTTTGAAATTGGCGACACCATCGCTGACTTTGAAAATCCTGAAGCGCTCGACCCGATTTCTATTGACGAGCCGACAATGGGTATGTTGTTCACCATCAACGACTCGCCATTCTTCGGTCAGGAAGGCAAATTCGTGACCAGCCGCCACGTACGTGAACGCCTCGAACGCGAATTGGAGAAAAACCTGGCCATGCGCCTCGAAGAAACCAACAGCGCAGACTCTTTCATGGTGTACGGACGCGGTGTATTGCACCTTTCAGTCCTGATCGAAACCATGCGCCGCGAAGGTTACGAGGTACAAATCGGTCAACCTCGCGTTATCATCAAGGAGATCAACGGCCAGAAATGCGAACCGGTGGAAGAACTCACCATTGACGTACCGGAAGTATCCAGCGGTAAATGCATCGAATTGGTGACGCGTCGTAAAGGCGTTATGAAAAGCATGGAACCCAAAGGCGACCGCTTTCTGTTGCGCTTTGACATTCCTTCACGCGGTATCATCGGCTTGCGTTCAAATGTGCTCACTGCCACACAGGGCGAGGCCATCATGACGCACCGTTACACTGGCTACGAACCCTGGAAAGGCGATATGCCTGGCCGTCAGAACGGTTCATTGATCGTCCTGGAGCCGGGTACGGCTTTTGCTTACTCGCTGGACAACCTTCAGGATCGCGGTACATTCTTTATCGAACCCGGCGACGAAGTGTATGAAGGGCAGGTAATTGGTGAAAACAATCGCCCCGGCGACCTGGTCATCAACGTTACCAAAAGTAAAAAACTGACCAACCACCGTGCATCCGGCGCTGACGACAAAGCGTCTTTGCCTCCACCACGTCGTTTTTCGCTGGAAGAAGCGCTTGAATACATCCAGGAAGACGAATATGTAGAGGTTACGCCTAAAAACATTCGCCTCCGCAAGGTTTATCTCAAGGATTTCGAACGCAAGAAGGCCCAAAAGGAGTTTTCATTGGCTTGATAAAAAGCAATTTTGACGGCCTGATTTTTTATCTGGCAGAAACGCATTTTTGTCAAAACTTTTTTTGGACTGTTGCGTTTGCCAAATAAATTTATTTTTGCGGCCCGTTTCAATTGCCGGCTTTTTTATTAAAGTCTTGATTATCAAAAACTTCCGGCTTCTTTCAAAGCATTATCCACATATCCTGGAGGGGATGTTTGCGCTGATTTATTCCAAACCAGCCTTCCTCCATTTTTAAAATAACATGCGTACCAAACTATCCAGTTTCAATTTTAATCTGCCTAAAGAACTGATTGCGCAATATCCCAGCGAAGAGCGCGATCAAAGCCGCCTGATGGTGGTGCATCGTTCTACTGGCAAGATTGAGCATAAAGTTTTCAAGGATGTCCTCAACTATTTCAGTGATGGCGATGTCCTGATGTTCAACAACACCAAGGTTTTTCCGGCTCGTTTGTTCGGCCAAAAGGAAAAAACCGGTGCAAAAATTGAAGTTTTCCTGCTTCGCGAACTCAACCCCGACACCAAGTTGTGGGATGTTCTGGTGGATCCCGCCCGTAAAATTCGCGTAGGCAACAAACTTTATTTTGAGGACGAAAACGGCAATGACGCATTAGTCGCCGAGGTTGTGGACAACACGACCTCTCGCGGGCGCACCATTCGTTTTATCTTCGACGGCACACCCGACGATTTTAATTACGAACTGTCACGCCTGGGCATGACGCCACTGCCCAAGTACATTGAGCGGGAGCCTGAAACCCTCGACCGTGAGCGTTACCAGACGATCTACGCCAAGGAAATGGGCGCTGTGGCCGCTCCAACCGCCGGTTTGCACTTCAGTCGTGAATTGCTGAAACGCCTCGAATTGAAAGGCGTGAATTTCGCAGAAATGACTTTGCATATCGGCCTGGGCACCTTCCGCACCATAGATGTGGAAGACCTGTCAAAGCACAAAATGGAGGCTGAATATTTCAAGATCTCGCAGCAGGCTGCAGATGTTGTCAATAAAGGTCTCGAAAACAACAAGAAAATCTGTGCTGTCGGCACAACGGTTATGCGCTCAATCGAAACCGCTGTTTCAGCCGACCACCAACTGAAACCCGTAGAAGGCTGGACCAACAAGTTCATTTATCCGCCTTACGATTTCAGCATTGCCAATTGTATGGTAACCAACTTTCACCTGCCCAAATCAAGCCTGATTATCATGATCAGCGCTTTCGGCGGCCATGAACTCATCATGGAAGCCTACGAGCAGGCTGTAAAAGAAAAATACCGTTTTTTCAGTTATGGCGACGCCATGCTTATTCTTTAACTGAAACCTTAAATTGATAGTCTTTCAATTATGTATTGGACACTTGAATTAGCCTCCCACCTCGAAGAAGCGCCCTGGCCAGCCACCAAGGATGAATTAATTGACTACGCCATTCGTTCCGGATCTCCTGTAGAAGTCATTGACAATCTGGAGGAACTGGAAGATGATGGCGAGATTTACGAAGGCATCGAAGATATTTGGCCGGACTACCCGCGCCATGATGACTTCTTCTTCAATGAGGATGAATACTAAACTCATTGTCAGTTCCGGACAATAGTTAAATACATATAAGCCATTCCGTTTTTCGGGATGGCTTTTGTTATTCACACCCTTTTCATGTAATTTTGAGGGCTTTTCACCAGACACAAAATTTATATGAGATCTACCTTCTTTCTCCTGCTGTGTACCTTCTGGGCAATCAGTTGTCAGTTGGACAATAATAAACCGGGCAATGTACCAGACTCAGGCTTGTCGCTCGTCACAGAACCCAACCCGGAATGGCAATACGAATCGCTCAGGCTTTATCCCGTAATGGCCAATGCGAGGTTGTTAGAAGAACATAATAGCCTGTCGCACATCAAGACCCTCGCTGAAGGGATGAATACGCACGGCTTTCGGATCATGGAAAAGAAGCAATTCGGCGCTTCCGAAGAATGGCGACATGTGCTGACGGTGCAAAACAAAAGTCAGGACACCGTGCTGCTCATGTCGGGCGATGTCGTACAAGGCGGCAATCAGGATCGGGCCATTGCGCACCATCAGGTCATCATGCCGCACACGGTCACCAATATCGAAGTGTATTGTGTTGAAAAAGGGCGCTCCAGTTATTACGATCAGTCGGCGCCCGAAGCAGAAAAACAAGCCGCAGCCTTCAAAGGCTTTTACAATGTGGCCAGTCCGCAGGTCAGGCACGCCATCCAGAATACAGGCGAACAAGGCGAGGTATGGAATGCCGTAGCCAGGGTCACTGAACAAAATCAGGTTTCATCTACAACCGGCTCATACCTGGCGCTCGATCAGCCCGGCGAACAAACCAGCCGCCGCGAAGCCTGCCTGAATTTTTTCAAGGACAAGTTTCAGGACGCTGACAACATCGTCGGTGTCGTTGCCGTCAGCGGCGACAAAATACTGGGTATGGACATTTTTGGGCATCCTCGTATTTTTCGACAGCACCTTGCAGCCCTAATGCACGGATACGCCGCAGAAGGACTCGGCAAAACCTCCGGTAACGCCACCATGAGCCAGCAGGAGGTTCAGAAAAAGTTTGAGGAAATTGTATTGCTGGCGGATAAGAACGCTAAAACCAACAGCGTCGGCGGCAAATTTTCATTTCAGGACAACTGGGTTCACCTTTTTAGCAAATAAACAATCTTGCAGTCAACCCTTATGGCTGATTGTTGTTAATACATCATTTTAAAACACTTACTTACTCACTTTTCAATGAAAAAACTGTTTTACCTGACCGCTCTGTTCGTCAGTTTTGGTTTCCTCTCTAATGCTCAGATCAAAACGCCGGCGGCTAGCCCGACCAGCAAAGTCAGCCAGGAATTTGGCCTTGGCAAAGTTGAAGTTGAATACTCTCGTCCATCCGCCAAAGGCCGTAAAATTTTCGGCGATCTGGTTCCATTGGGCGAACTGTGGCGTACAGGCGCCAATGCCAGCACAAAGGTTACTTTCACCGACGATGTTAAAGTAGCAGGCAAAGACCTTCCCAAAGGCACGTATGCGCTTTACACCATCCCGAGTTCACCACAATGGACGGTTATTTTCTACAAGAATACTACTTTCTGGGGCGCTCCTGAAGCCAAAGATTACAAAGAAGAAGATGTTGCGGCCTCTGTTATGATCGCGCCTTCGATGCTTCGCGAGCCGGTAGAAACATTCACCATCGGGTTTAACAACCTGCGCAACAGCAGCCTGGACATGGAGATAACCTGGGAAAACACCAAGGTCAGCATCCCGGTTACAACCGACGTTGATTCAAAAGTAATGGCAGATATCAAGTCTGTGATGGACGGCCCTTCAGCCAATGCTTACTACGCCGCAGGTCGCTACTACTACGAAGAGAAGAAAGACATGAAACAGGCGCTGGATTGGATCAATCAATCTCTGACAAAAGGCGGTGACAAATTCTGGATTCTGCGCATGAAAGCCAACATTCAGGCTGATATGGGCAACTACAAAGAAGCTATCGCTACCGCTGAAAAAAGCACAGAACTGGCTAAAAAAGAAGGCAACGAAGACTACCCGCGCATGAACGACAAAAGCATCATGGAGTGGTCTAAGAAGAAATAAGGCTTTCTTTTTCCTGTATTTTTCAAATTTCAAATTGGAGATTTCAGATTAAAAAATATTTTAAATTCTAAATATTTCATTTAGAATATTTTATTTGAAATTTGAAATCTCCAATTTGAAATTTGAAAAATGTATTAAGCATTAAACACCGAGTCCAAAACGGTGGTTGTGTTCAGTTCGCCGAAGTTGGGCACATGCAGTTGATAAAATTGTAACAGTTTTTGCAGCAATGCCCGCCGCTCGACGGCTGAAAGCGGTATCTCGTGGCTGTTTTCCAGTGGAATATTGAATAAAGCCATCAATTGACGCGACATTAACTCGTCCATTCCATAGCCGTACTCCGGCATTACCGGCACAAAAACACCTTCTTTCAGGTCGAAAAACACCACATCATCGGTTGTTTCCGATTCAGGTTGAAAACCCAGATGCCCGGATAGCGCGCACATAAAATGCAGGTGCAAATTGGCAATCGGATGTGTGGTCTGATCAAGCCAGCGCAGGTTGTCCAGCAAAAAATCGAACAGCCCCGGCATTTCCTCATTTTCCTGAATACACTTTCGGCAAACTTCTGCCATAAACATCGCCACGGCGCCACGGCGAATATCAAAAGGTATCTTTTCCCACACCTGATCGGCCCGCGCCTCTTTCATCCGATGCATCGCTCCCCCACTCCCGTCGTCCTTGAAATAGGACACCATTTCCAGTACCATCATGGGCTGAAACAGACTGTACGGCATGCGCGATTTGGCCGTGCGCACACTCCCGCAGATGAAGGTTTGCAAACCTTTATCCTCCGTAAAAATGTCCGTAATGACACTGGTTTCCCCGTATTTTATGGTTCGAAACACAATGCCTCGTGTGGTCAGTAACATCTTTTGAATGGTTCGATTGGTTCGATTAAATCCGATTGATTCGATTTTTTCACCATTTAGGCACTAACGGAAATCCGCGTACTATCCGCGTCATCCGCGTTCCAACTACTCTACGGCGGGCAATCGGATTTAATCGGATTTAATCGGATTTAATCGAACCAATCTCCGGCACTCCCTTAATCAGGTCATCGAATGTTTCTCTTTCCCGAATGAGCGTCGCCTGTCCGTCGTGAATCAGCACCTCGGCTGGCCTGCACCTGGAATTGAAGTTTGACGACATCATCCAGCCATAAGCGCCGGCGTTGTAAAAGCACAAGATATCGCCTTCGACGACTTCGGCGATGCGGCGATCAACGGCAAACGTGTCGGTTTCGCAAATATTACCCACAACATTGTAAATACGCGGCTTGAATGTAGGTTCCGTGACGTTGACAATTTTATGGTACGAGCCATAAAACATGGGACGAATCAGGTGATTAAAACCTGTATCAAGTCCGACGAAAGCCGTCGAGGTTGTCTGTTTAACAAGGGTGCATTTCGCAAATAAATAGCCAGACTCGCTGACCAGGAATTTTCCCGGCTCCACCATTAAGGTCAGTTCGCGGCCATATTCACGACAAAAATCTGCAAAAAACAGGCTCAGTTTTTCGCCCACTTCTTCCACGTCGGTTTCAATATCGTCGGGTTTGTAGGGCACTTTGTAGCCGCTGCCCAGGTCAATGTATTGGAGGTCGGGAAACTTGCGCGCCGCTTCCAGCAGTATTTCCGCGCCGCGAATAAAGATGTCCACATCCAGAATATCCGAGCCGGTGTGCATGTGCAAACCTTCCACTTTCAGGCCCTGATTTTCGACAATACGCAAGACGTGAGGCAACTGGTGAATGCTGATGCCGAATTTTGAATCAATATGCCCGACGCTGATCTTTGAATTTCCACCAGCCATCAGGTGCGGATTGATACGAATACAAAATGGCACATCTTTATGGTGCAGACCCCAGTTTTCGAGCATCGGAATGGCGTCAATATTGATTTTGACACCCAGGGCTACGGCTTCGTCGTATTCGCTCATTGAAGCGAAATTGGGCGTAAACAATATGTCTTTCGGCGAAAACCCGGCCAGCAAACCCAGTTTGATTTCATTGATTGAAACACAGTCAAGCCCTGCGCCCCAAATCCGAAACAACCGCAAAACATGCGGGTTAGTCAGCGCCTTGCAAGCGTAATGCACCTTGAATTTCGGGTATTGATAAGCGGCCGTGATACGGTCGTATTGCCGTTTCATGATGGCAGCATCATAGACATACAAC
>JADZBJ010000093.1 GCA_020852155.1 Saprospiraceae bacterium
ACGCATTATGAATAACTAATCACTTGCCGCTAACCACTAACCACTCACGACTTGCCTCTCATCCAGGGTTTGATGACCAATCGCAGACTTTGGTCGTAGGTCATGTAATTCCATAGCCAGTTGAGAAAAATAAACACCTTATTCTTCGCGCCGAGAATGGCAAACAGGTGTACGAACATCCAGGTAAACCACGCAAAGGCGCCCTGAAATTTCCAGAAAGGCAAATCCACCACAGCCTTGTGCCGACCGATGGTGGCCATGCTGCCGAGGTCTTTGTAGGCAAATGCTTTAAGCGGCTGTTGCTGCTCTATACGTTGGAGGTTTCGCGCCAGTAACGCACCCTGCTGGATAGCGGGCTGGGCCACTTGCGGATGCCCGTTGGGCCATTTTTCCTCGTGGGTTTGCAGGGCAATATCACCGATGGCAAAAATATGCTGAAAACCTTCGATCTGATTATAGGCATTGCATTTCAGGCGATTTCCGCGCGCATACGCCTCGACAGGCAGCCCTTCAATTCGATTGCCCGTGATACCGGCCGCCCAAATGACTTTGTGGGTCTGGATGGTTGAGCCGTCGTCAATGAAAACCGTTTTACCGTCGTAATTTTTCACCACTTTATCCAGCCACAACTGAACGCCCAGGTCGCGCAGGAATTTTTCTGCTTTTTCGGAGGCTTCCGGCGACATGGTATTGAGCAGGCGCGGGTCGCCATGAACGAGGTGTATATTGATTTCTTCGCGATTCAGGTCGCGATAATCCTTACCGATAATATGACGTTTCATTTCCGCCAGCGAACCGGCCACCTCCACTCCGGTCGGGCCGCCGCCCACCACCACAATATCGAGGTATTGTCGGCGCTCCTCAAATCCACCGGCAGTTACCGCCTTTTCATAGTCTTCAAAAATAGTATTGCGCAGGAAAAGCGCTTCGCTGACGGATTTCATCGGAATGGCATTTTGCGCCACCTCCGTATTGCCGTACCAGTTTGTGCCCGCTCCTTGCGCCAGTACGAGATAATCATAGTGCAACGAACCGATTTCCGTATCAATTACCTGTTGTTCAGGATTGATTTTTAGCACGCTGGTAATGCGGACAAAAACATTTTCGCTGTTTTGAAATATTTTCCGAAACGGGAAAACGATGCTGGAAGGCTCCAGACCAGCCATCGCCACCTGATAATACAGCGGCTGAAACTGGTGGTAGTTGTTTTTGTCAATCAACACCACCTGAAAGGCGCTGTCGGAAAGTTTACGGGCGAGGGTCAGTCCGCCGAATCCGCCGCCGACAATCACGACGCGCGGTTGCTGGGTATCGGGAATATTGAATTGCATGCACACTAAACACTTCATCGGGCGGCGGGTTGTAAAAGCAGTGTGCGTTGTTCATGTTTTTTTGTAAAAATTTAGCCCAGCCATGCTCGCGAGCGTCTCCGACGCGATGTGTGCCGTCAGCAAGTCTCTGACTTGCGATTAACACACCAGATGAGTAGGGCAAAATTCACGCTTGTAAGCATTGATAACGCAAGTCAGAGACTTGCTAACGTAACACATCGCATTAAAAATGCTCGCGAGCATGGCTGTAAAAGCAGTGTGCGTTATTCATGTTTTTTTTCAAAAAAATAAAAAATCATGGAACTTTCGTTTGCCCCTCTTGCGTTGTGTTGCTTTGTCTCTGACCTTTGTAGGCGATGACAACAAACAACCATCAACTTATGGGCACCTTAACCAACTCTTCAACGCATCAGGACTGGCAGGCGAGGGGTCGCATTTTTGAGCAGGAATTTCTTCCGCTCATGGGTGCGGTGTCAAATTTTGCTTACCGCCTGACAGGCAATGCCGAGGCTTCTGACGACCTGGTACAGGAAACGTACCTCAAGGTTTGGCGTTTCATTGACCGTTATACGGCCGAGACCAACGCCAAGGCCTGGATCTTCAGGATCTGCCGCAATGCCTTCATCAACGAGTACCGGACGCGCAAAAACCGTCCGTACAAGGTGGATTACGAAGACATCGTTATCTACCACAACGAAGATGAGCCTGCATCGCCGCGCTACGCCGACTTCTACACAGAAGGCGATCCGTCGCAAATGGGCGATGAAATCATGCTGGCGATTCGACGCTTGTCGGACAATTACCGCACCGTTGTATTGCTTGATCTGGAGGATTTCAGTTACGAAGAAATCGCTGCCATTTTGAGCATACCCATCGGTACTGTTCGCTCGCGCCTGCACCGCGCCCGCCATGAACTCTCCAAATCCTTGCGCCAATACGCCAGCGATCGCGGCTATGGCGTACAGGATCAGGAGGAAGGCCCGACCGGGGCCGATCAACCGGAGTAATACCGTTTGATGGGCCTCCCGTCGTTTTTCAATTTACACTCAAATATTTTTCACCACAAATCGCATGAACAAGCTGCAAATGCTCAATCGCCCGGTCAGACCGGAAGTTGCAAAATGCTCACTGACGGCTTTTTGTGGTGAATACTTTTTATTATCATCAACGTTCACCAGTCAACATTTTTACCTTGAACAGCCTGTGGCAAAAATTACAGGCTCCTGCTCAAAAGTATTTACGCCGTGGTTGGAAATGCGTTTTTCGGCTGTCGCACTCAAAACGATTGGCAAGTTTTGGTCTGCGCTCCGAACCCGCACTAACCTGGTTAATACCGACGAGAAAAGAAGCAATTCAAGGTGTAAAATGCTGGCGCAAATCAAAATTGCCATGAAGTTTTCTCTCGATCAAAATCAACCCGTGGCCAATGGTACAGCAGATACGCAGGAGTTTAATTGCGGCGAACCTCAGACTGCTCCCCCACCCAAAGACATGTTCCTCTCCTTCGACGACCCCATTTTCTCTCTCCCTCCTGCCAACCGGCAGCCGGAATCGCCGGAAACAGAATCTTTCCGACAACAATTAAAAGCCCATCTCCCTCAACACAAGCCCTCTATGGCGATACAACAACGTATCAGGGATATGATTAAAAAGGGCTGATTACCGGACTTCTCCATAGTTCTCCAGCATGATTGCAAAATGGTTTTATCCATTTGCGCCTGTACACTCCAGAAAACCTGAATTCAACCCGGGAAATCCTTTTCTCCGGTTATGTTACCCAATCAAGCGGAACTTGATGCCGAATGGCTCAGGCGCCGCTTTTTTTTGGTTTTGCTCAAATCTGACGAATGATATTGGGCTGAATAAAATACATTTACGTCCTTGATTGGCAAAATGCGTCTTTTTCACCATAATCACAAACTTTTTTCCACCAAATCGGCTTTCGCGCTGCTACCGGAGTAAGGCGAAGCGTAAATCTTTCAGATTTTATGACAAAAAAAATTACCATGATCAGCCTGCTGATGCTACTGCTGTGCAGTGGGTATTTGTCAGCACAGTGGGCAGGAAAACCTGTACGTTTTGCCGCTGAAACAACCTATTTCCCAGGGAATTTTGAACAAATCATAAGCGGCGCGGCTATTACAGGCCCGGAGGATGTCGTCGAAGGCCGCTTTGTCCGGTTTATTCAAACAGAAACCATCCTGAATGCCGACCAGCGAAGCAGAGCCGAAGCCCTGGGCGTACGATTTCATGGATATGTGCAGTTCGGCGCATACCTGACTTCATTCCCTGCGGGTTTTGATTTTTCGTTGTTGCAAACTTTGCCCATCAGAAGCGTTGTTCCGGTTAAAACAGCGTGGAAAATGGCGCAAAACCTGAAAGACAGACCTTTCGGCGAATGGGCCAAACGCGGCGATCAAATTGAAATTTACCTTCAGGTTTATCCGCATGTATCTGTGGCCAAAGGCGCTGAATTATGCCGCCGTTACGGTCTCGACGTATTACAGCAAGGCCGGATGAATGGCATTTTACGCGTTTTGATTTCTCCGGATAACCTGGAAAACATTGCCGCATTGCCTTTCGTGCGCAGCATGGAGTTAATATCGCCTCCTGCCGAAAAAGAAGATACCCGCGGCCGCAGCCTGTTGCGCTCCAACATGCTGGACGGCGACCATAGCGCCAGCCTTAAGTTTAACGGCGATGGCGTGAAAACACTGGTGCGCGACGACGGCCGACTTGGCCCGCACATTGACTTCCAGGGTCGCCTGCACAACATGGCTGATGGCGATGAATTCGCAGGCACGCACGGCGACGGCGTAGGCGGTATCATTGGCGGAGCAGGCAACCTTGATCCCTACATGAAGGGCATGGCAGCCGGAGCAGACGTTTACACCCTGGATTATGTGGACAATTTTCAGGACGAAACAATGGATTTGTTTTTCAATGAAAACGTTACCCTGACCAACAGTTCTTACTCCAATGGCTGTAATACCGGATATACAACCATCACCCAAACGGTGGATCAGCAGCTGTTTGATAATCCAACCCTGATGCACGTGTTTTCCGCAGGTAATGCCAACTCATCTGATTGCGGGTATGGCGCCGGAACACAGTTTGGCAACATCACGGGCGGCCACAAGGCAGCCAAGAACAGTATTGCCACGGCCAACCTCAAACAGGATGGTACCATTGACACCACCAGCAGCCGTGGCCCTGTACATGACGGCCGCCTGAAACCGGATATTTCAGCCAACGGCAACGGCCACTACTCTACCGACCCCGACAATGGCTATCAGGAGTTTGGCGGCACTTCAGGTGCGGCGCCCTGTATTGCAGGTATCCTGGCTCAATTGACACAAGCCTACAAATCATACAACAACGGCGAAGAGCCACGCACAGACCTGTTGAAGGCTGCGATTATGAACAGTGCTAATGATATTGGCCCTGTCGGCCCTGATTGGAGGTTCGGTTATGGTCATATTAATGCCCATCGTGCGCACAACCTGTTAAAACAAAAACGCTACGCATTCGCTCAAATTGACCAGGGCGCTACCAACACACAGACCTTGAATGTGCCCAATAACACCAGAGCTGTAAAAGTGATGATCTACTGGGCCGAACCTGCAGCGGATGTCAGCACCAATCGGGCACTGATTAACGACCTTGACCTGACGATTACCTCTGCCGCAGGCGTGGTACACATGCCCTGGAAACTTGACCCAACACCCGATCCGGTCATCCTGAACATGCAGGCAGGCCGCGGACGCGACTCTCTCAACAACTGCGAACAGGTAGTCATTGAAATGCCTGCCAGCGGCGCTTACACCATCCGCGTCAGCGGTACAGAAGTGCCACTTGGCCCGCAATCATACGTACTGGTATGGGAACTCGTTGAGCCAGGTCCGACCTTGACTTATCCCAACGGTGGAGAAGGGCTGGTGCCGGGCGAAACAGCCCGCATTCACTGGGATGCCTATGGCGCCGATGGCAATTTTACACTGCGTTATTCGGTAGATGGCGGTAACACATTCCAGAACATTACGAACATCACGAATGCCAAACAACGTATGCATGACTGGACTGTACCGAATACGACCAGCGGTCAGGTGCGCCTGATGGTTATTCGCAACAACCGCCGTGATACTTCCGATCAGAACCTCAGTATCGTCAGGGTGCCGCAAAACGTACATGTTTTGAAAGTTTGCCCTGATTCAATGACTGTTGCCTGGAATGAAGTACTGGATACGCTTTCATACGATGTGTATGTCCTGGGGCAGAAATACATGGAAATTCAGGGCCGTTCAGACACCACCTGGTTGACATTCCCGATTAATGACGCTTCTGTTGAACGCTGGATCAGCGTAAGGGCTGCCCATGAAAATGGCATGACCGGCCGCAGGGCTATCGCGATCAAATCGCCCGGATATATCAAAAACTGTCCACAACCTGAAGACTTGAATCTGGCGGCATTAATTGCGCCGTCAGGCGATGCCATTATTTCATGTAGCGCAACAGAGCAGGATATTACGGTCAAACTCCGCAACGACGGATTAAATCCGGCCAACGGCATTAACATCAATTATCAGGCAAACGGCGGAGCAGTTGTCAGCGAAGTGCTGCCTGACATGGCGTCGGGCGATTCTATCGAATACACTTTCATCACGCCGCTGTCACTAACACAAGGCTCAGTAGTTGACTTGCTGGTATGGGCCACTTTCCCGGCTGATGACGTGACCTACAATGACACCATCGGCCTGAGTTTTCCGACCATTGTCGGTTC
>JADZBJ010000094.1 GCA_020852155.1 Saprospiraceae bacterium
ACTTTAATTACATCGTTGGCGCCGCCGTTGTACGGGAAGTTGTTAATAACAAGCGGCAGACTTGTCAGCGGGAAATTTCCGAGATAAACGCCATTGTTTGCCCAGGCCTCGAAGTGCGTATTGGTCGGGTTGTCTACCTGAAAGTTGATGGTAATGTTGTAAGTGCTGTCGCCGGTGCAATCACCGGTTTGTACGGTGAGGTCGTAGATTTCACAAACAGGTGGATTCGTGATACAAGTCGGCACCGGAAATTCTTTCGTTCTGCAACAGTCGGCATTGTCGTTGATGCAGACTTTAATTACATCGTTGGCGCCGCCGTTGTACGGGAAGTTGTTAATCGTGAGTGGCAGGCTGGTGAGCGGGAAAAATCCGAGATAAACGCCATTGTTTGCCCAGGCTTCAAAGTTAGCATTGGTCGAATTCGCCACCTGAAAGTTGATGGTAATGTTATAAGTGCTGTCGCCGGTGCAGTCACCGGTTTGTACGGTGAGGTCGTAGATTTCACAAACGCTGGATTGCGCATGTACTGAATTAATGAAAATGGTAAACAGTAGAAAGAGAAAGGTCGGGAATCGCATGACGATCGGATTTGAGTTGTGAATTTATTAGATGATAGGAATCTAAGCTCAAAGATTCACCCAAACCGCTATTTGCTGGTTTGGTGTAAAAAAAAATTAGTGAAAACTCCAGCCTATGTTTTTTTTAAACCGCTTTAACCCCTCTGAAACTGGCTAAATAAACAATACTGTTTCTGTTCGCTTTTGTACTGTTTTGGCAGGGATGCAAAGACCGACGCTGATGGCATTTTGTGAAATGCTGTAAATGAAGCGCCTTGTATTGTGTTTTTGTGTTTTTGGGGAATATTCTTTATGCAAAATGCGCTTCCGTGCGATGCAAAACGTGAAAAATGAAAAATGTTTCATATAAATGATTGATTATCAATGTAATAAAATTTCGATATGAGATTGCGCCGTAGATACAAGGCATGCCTTGTATCTACGCGCACAAAAATCAAAATCCATAAATCCTGAAATCCCCCCAAATCCTGGTCAAGACGTTTTTTTGTCTGTACCGCGATTTGGGGGGATTTTTGGATTTGAGGATTATATGTCTGCCAACGGGGTCTTTCTGCCTGTGGCTAATGAAAACTCCGCGTAAGTTTTAGGAATCACAGCCCCCTTTTTTATTGAACGAAAGATTGCGTCGTGTCGCCGAACGGGGTTCGGCGGTACGTTCCTACCCGCACATTTTTTCAAATCAAATTCAAAAGCACACCCCGATGTTTGTCCACTTCATAGAAGCGTGGCCTATCTTTGCCCGGCATGATGGATAAAACACTCAATGAATTTCAAGCCGTCACTAACCAGTGCCGCGACTTGTTCTTAAAGAAAACGACCGACTACGGCACCGCATGGCGCATTTTGCGTCCGTCCAGTATTACTGATCAGTTGTACATCAAAGCCTTGCGGATTCGTAGTATTGAAGAGAAAGGCACACAACAGGTCAGTGATCCCGTACAGGATGAATTTGTCGGTCTGGTCAATTACAGTGTTTTAGCCATGATTCAAATGCAACTGCCCGAAGGCGCTGCACTCGAGTTGCCCGTTGACGAAGTAGCGCGCTTGTATGATTTTCACATTCAGGAAAATGTTCGCCTGTTGAAGGCCAAAAACCACGACTACGGCGAAGCCTGGCGTTTGATGCGGGTGAGCAGCATGACCGACCTGATTCTGCAAAAGTTGCTGAGAATCAAGCAAATAGAAGATAATTCCGGCAAAACACTGGTGTCCGAAGGACTTGAAGCCAATTATCGAGACATCATTAATTATGCAGTGTTTGCACTTATCCGATTGCATTCTGATGTTATTTGATTAACCCCTTCAACAACCTTCAACTTTTCAACCCCTTCAACTTTCAACTTTTCAACCCCTTCAACTTTCAACCATATCTACCCCTACAACAATATTCGCATGGTTACACTCTCCTCACTTATTGTACAATTCGCTGTCGCCGGTGTTATTTTGACGGCAGCCACAGTTTGGGCCAAACAGCACAAACACATTTTCTGGACCTTTCTCCAGCATTTTTGCGGCGTATGGTTTCTGTTCTCCGGCCTGGTAAAAGCCGTTGACCCGATTGGTACTGCCTACAAAATGGAAGATTATTTCGCGGCATTTGAACAGACGTTCGCCGGGCTGAATAATGTTTTTTCAGGACTGGCGCCGCTGTTTCCTTTGCTGTCCAAATACGCCAATGGTTTTTCCATCGGCATGATCGTACTCGAACTGGTGTTGGGCGTTATGCTCATCCTGGGTACCAAGCGCAAGCTCACCGCCTGGCTGTTTTTCATTACGATGGTGTTTTTCACTGTGCTCACCGGTTTTACATTCCTGACCGGATATGTACCCAGCGATGCGAACTTTTTTGATTTCGCCAAGTGGGGGCCATACATCAAAACCCAGATGCGCGTGACTGACTGCGGTTGTTTCGGCGATTTTATCGTGCTGGATCCGAAGATTTCATTTTTCAAAGACCTGGGCCTGATGATTCCGGCCTTTTTATTCCTGTTTGGTCATCGGAAAATGCACGAACTGTTTACAGCCAAAGGCCGAAATATGGCCACCCTGGCCGCTACCGCAGCGTCGTTGTTTTTCTGTTATCAAAATACATACCTCGATCTGCCAATGGTGGATTTCCGTCCGTTTAAAATCGGCTCCAACATCCGCGACCGCAAGGAACTGGAAAGCAAAGCCAAAGTGGATATCCTTGGCTGGGTGCTGGAAAACACCAATACTGGTCAGGTTATCAAATTCATGGAGCCGGAACCAGGCAAAATCACCTATTACAAGCAATACCCGAAAGCCGACGGCTGGACGGTGAAAGACCAGATTCAGACCGACTGGTACGTTGAAGTGGATGGTCAGCGACAGCCGATCACCAAAAGTAAAGTCAGCGATTTTGCCGTTGAAGATGGCGAAAATGGCGAGGTCACCGAAGACCTGCTGACTGAAAAGGGTTATTCGCTGATGATCGTGGCTTACAAACTGAAAGGTCAAAAACAAACCGAAACAGTGACCGTACAAGACACCACCTGGGCAACCGATACGATACGCATTACGACCAATGCCGATGGTAAAAAACTGGCTACCGACTCATTCTCTTATGCACAGCGCGTGGTGTCCGTAACGCCGCGTCAGGAAGAACGCGAAGTGTTTATTCCAGAACCGGCTTACGGCGAATTCTTTAGTCAAAAATTGAATCCGCTGGCAGAGGCGGCCAGGAAGGCTGGCTGGAAAGTATATGCCATCACGACCATCGGCGATGCAAAAGTGGCTGGTAGTCTGGCTCAAAAAACCGGCGCTGATTATCCGTTCTACAAAGCCGACGACAAGTTGCTCAAAACAATCATCCGCGCCAATCCGGGCGTGGTGGTGTTGAAAGACGGCGCTGTCATGGACATGTACCACCATCGTCATATCCCTGCCCCTGAAACTTTGCTGGGCAAGTGGAAATAAAGAAATTGCCATTTTCAGTAACGACATCCTTACAGGCGCAGCAACT
>JADZBJ010000095.1 GCA_020852155.1 Saprospiraceae bacterium
ATTCTTTTGCCGCTTTTCCCCAGGTAAATTGCGTTGCCCATTGACGCATTCTGTTGGCCTTTAAAGGGTCATTTCCAGCATTATTCATACCCTTTTCGAGGGTCGTTATCAACGTTTCCGGTTCGAAATCAGGGAAAACATATGCTTCAGGGCCGCCGATCTCTGGCAGGCTGGTTTTATTGGATACAAAAACGGGTTTTCCGCACGACATAGCCTCTATGACCGGAAGTCCGAAACCTTCAGCCAAAGAAGGGAATAGCAAGCCGTCGGAATGTTGATACCAGCGCCACTTTGCAGCATCGCTCACCGGGCCGATGAAGTGCAGGCGGTCAGACACTCCGATCTTTTGGGCATCCGCAAGCATTTTTTTTTGGTAGGCATGATGCGATGATCCTGCAACGACCCAGTGCATATTCCGAAAATGACCCAACAGCGGCAACAAGGCGTGGTAGTTTTTTTTCGGGTGCAAGCCAATGCTGAACCAGTATGGATACGCCACAGGCGAGGCCTCAAGTTCCAGTGATTCAGGTGCAGGTTTAAAACCGTTGTAGATCACCTTTTGGGCGATTCCTGCTGGAATAATTAAGTGATTTTCAACTTGTTGTTTTACAAAATTTGAAATAAAAACCAGTCCGGAAGCGCGGTTTATTTTGCGCTGTAAAAGCGCCAGGCGGCGTTTTTTCTCTAAAAAAAACAAGTCGCGGCGTTCTATAAAATTCAAGTCGTGAATGGTCAGCAACAGCCCGGCATGATTTCGGCCCGGCAAATACGGAGAGTCCTGATGCAAACAATGCCATACGTCTGCACGTACTGCCGGCGGGAAATACCGATAGAGATTTTTGACAACCCTGTACTGCGTTTTAGTGTTAAAACTGCCGACTTCCGACGCCGGTAAAAGAACCTCCCATTGCGTATCTTTTGCTTCAGGCAAAGCCATCAGGGCCGACGCCAGGTGCCGGCAGTACTGACCCAATCCAGAGTATGGATTTCGGAGGCGTTCGAGTTCAAGGAATACGCGCATAGTTGAATTCACGAGCAAAGATTCAAAAAAACTACCTTTGACATCTTTTTTGAATAAAGACTTCGTACCCATGGAAGAAAAACAGGCATTTTGGCATCTTGAAAATATTGACGTGACATCAATCCTTTGTCCCAACAAACTGGGCAATGAAAAAGTCATGGGCCAACACCTGAACAAGACGTTTAAAAAAGGTGAAACCATCTATGTGCCCAACGACCTGAGCGACCGACTATTTTTCATTAATTCTGGTAGTATCAAGATTTCAGTGTTGAACGAAGGCAAGGAAATTACCAAAGCCATCCTCGGCAAAGGGGAAGTTTTCGGCGAGTTGACCGTATTGGGCGAGTCCAAACGTCATGATTACGCCGTTGCGCTCGAAGAAACATCCACCTGTGTCGTTACACGACAGGAATTGCACGAACTCATGCGCGACCGCTCGGAACTGAACCTGTTTTTTATGAATATTTTCGGCAAGCGCCAGTTGGAGATGGAGCGCCGCCTCGAATCCCTGATTTTCAGGGACAGCCGCAGCCGAATTGTAGAGTTTTTGGTAAAAATGACACAGGAAAAAGGCCAGCGCATTGGTTATGAATGGGTGCTGCGTCATTTCATAACGCACCAGGAAATTGCCAACCTCACGGCCACCAGCCGCCAAACGGTAACCACCACCCTCAACGACCTGCGCTATAAAAAACTGCTGACTTTCAACCGCTCACGCCTGCTCATCCGCGACCTCGATGGGCTAAAAGCGGAAATTAAAATGTAGTTTGTTGAAGGCTGTTGAATTGGTTATTTGGGGATTTGGTTATTTGTTGAAGGTAGTTGAAATGTTGAAAGTTGAAGTGGTTGAAAGTTCAAGGTTGTTGAAGTAGTTGAATGTTGAAGTAGTTGAATGTTGAACAGATAATTCCCAAACCCAAGGGGTGTCATCCTGAACGAAGTGAAGGATCTGCGCCCCACGAATCGAAAATACTCACTACTGTTTAGCCAGATCCTTCACTTCGTTCAGGATGACAACTTTTTGAGGTTGGGGTCAGTTCGTTCAACTTTTTCAACAACATTCAACAACTTCAACATTCAACAACTTCAACTTTCAACATTTCAACTTTCAACAAATAACCAAATCCCCAAATAACCAATTCAACAACTTTCCCCTCATTCAACCGCCTTGTTGCGTTCTTTAAAATCAACTTTTAAAGAAACAATATGCGAATACTGCACTTGCGACACATTTCCGATGTCGGTCAGCGCATAATCCACCTGAATGCGCCCCCAATGCAGGCCTACGCCAAAGTTGGGCTGAACCGTCAGGCGTGACGTATTCGGGTCAAAATCATCTTTTACTTTCTGGAAATTCGCGACGCCGAAGCGCAGTTGGACAAACCTGTTATAATCTGCTTCAATACCCACGCGAGGCTCCATATTAAACGACTTGCTGCTAACCAGCACGTTACGTTGGCCGTCGGTGGTCAATTCGAGGTCAACTGCTGGCATCAGGCTTGATTTTGAATTCAGTTTGATGCGATAAGCACCGCCGAGTTCAAGGCGAGGTTTGGTGATTTCCGTACTGTTTTGCGGGATTTCATTGCCGGTTTTAGTGAACACTTCACGTTCGCGTTCAGTGAGGTTGAATGACCAGGCATTGAATGTCGTTGTCAGGTCGCGCCCCTGTGCGCCGAGCATCAGGTTGCCTTTCCGATACTGAATGCCGACATCAGCGCCAAAGCCCCAGGAAGAACCGAAAGTGCCAATGACCCTGCGCACCACCTTGGCGGTAGCGCCGACCGTCAGCGCCGGATTGCGCAACCGGCGGGCATAACTGCCCATCAGCGCATAGTCGGCTGCTGAAAATTCGGTTACGTTGTCGTAGTTGATCGTGCCGTCGGGTTCGACGAGATTGATTGTGTAGGGAATATTATCAATGGCAAAGCGAACGAGCGAAAATGCCAGATAACTGCCTTTGTCGCGGTTCAGTGATTTGCCGAATGCCAGGTAATCGTATTGGCCAATGCCGCCAAACCATTCGGCGTGCATTGCGCCGAGTTGCAGGGGCGATTCAATATGGCTCAATCCGGCCGGGTTCCAGTAGGCCGAAGTAATATCGCCGGTTACGGCTGTTTGAGCGCCAGCCATACCGTGTGCGCGGGCGCCGACGCCAATACTCAGGAATTCATTGCTGTATTTTTGGGCCAAAGCAGATGTTTGAGCCAAAATGAGCAAATAAAAGAGGAATTGAAGTTGTTTCTTCATGGATGCGATATTTTTGCTGCGTATGGAAGTGCCGGGGTATGTCTGTCCAAGACATTCAACAGGCTTAACGGGTTGCCTGAAAACTACACCCAGGAATAAAAATCAAATTGACAAAGCAAAGTTCACCAATATAACCTTACACAACCATGTTTTCCAGACACTTTACTTTCAGCCGTTTTCTGCTACTTCTTGGAATAGTGTTCTCCTGTAATATGGAGCACTTGACGGCCCAACCCGTGAATGCATCCAGCCTCACCGGCAAGGTCATTTGTGGCTATCAGGGCTGGTTCAATTGTTTCGGCGATGGCTCGCCGGTGATGAGTTGGCGGCACTGGTCGCCCGGCGTATATCAATCCAATGCACACAAGCCCACTCCGGGCAATGTCACCTTTGAAGTTTATCCTGATGTGACCGCCTATGCGCCCAATCAATTATTTCAGACCGGCCTGGGGCCATTGGGCGACGGCAGCCCGGCTCGCCTGTTTTCATCGTATCCTGAAGCGGTCATTGATTTAAATTTTTCCTGGATGGAGCAAAACGGGATTGACGGGGTGGCTTTACAATATTTCATAACGTCCATTTTTGACGACGTTTTCAGGGTAAACAGAGACAGTATCGCCGTGCGCGTCAAACGTCAGGCAGAAGCGCATGGTCGGGTGTTTTACATGATGTACGACCTGAGCGGTTTTCCGGCAGACAACTTCAATGACCTGAAAACAAACTGGACCAACCTGAATAACAACTATCACCTGACCGATTCTCCGGCGTATGTGCATCAGGATGGCAAGCCGGTTATATGCCTTTGGGGAGTTGGGTTCACGCATATTCAGGGAAATGTGGCGCAAACGCTGGATTTGATCAACTGGTTTAAGTCGCAGGGATGCTACGTCGCAGGCGGCTTGCCTACGCACTGGCGCAATGGTGTGGGCGACTCCAAACCCGATTTCGGCAGCGTGTACCAGTCGCTGGATATGATTTCACCCTGGTCGGTTGGCCGCTTTGGCGACATTCCCGGCGCAGATAATTTCAGGGTAAACCAACTGGAACCTGACTTCGCCTGGTGTAATAGCCATAATATTGATTATCAACCTGTTGTGTTTCCGGGTTTCGCATGGTCAAACTGGAATGGCGGAAGTCGGAACCAGATCCCGCGCGACAAGGGCAATTTCTTTTGGCGGCAAGCCTACAACATCCGCGACCTGAATATTCCATCCATGTACATTGCCATGTTCGATGAATATGACGAAGGAACGGCCATCGCCCCGGCGGCAGACAGTTATTTGAAAACGCCCGTTGACCAGTATTTCCTGACGTATAGCGCTGATGGCGAATATCTTTCTTCCGACTTTTACTTGCGCCTTGCTGGCAAGGCCACATCCATGATTAAAAACAGCATTCCATTGAGCGCTTCGCACAATGTGGCGGCTTCAGCGGGGCCTGTCTGGTTTCGAACCAGCCTGGAGCAGAATTATGATGCCATGCCAACGTGGTTTAATACATCGGCAGGCAGCGGCTCCATCAGCGGCGTATCGGGCGTAGCACCGGGCGGCATTCCCACCTGTGCGCCCAGTACGGGCGTTGCGCATGTTGGCGCCGGGGCCATGCTCATAAAAGGCACGGACAATTCAGGCGCGGTATCTCGTGCTTATTACAAGGTGTTTGATGTGAATATCCCTGTTAGTGGCGATACCTGGTTGCGTTTCTGGACTTTTCCCGAAAACGAACTGGGGCGACATATTTCTGTGGATTTGGCCATGACAGATGGCAGTACCTTGCGGGACATTGGCGCTATTGACATCAATGGCGTTTCCATGCACCCCGGCGCAGACAGAGGCGTTATCGGGCAATGGAATGAAAATGTGTGTCGCATCGGCACATGGCTTCAGGGAAAGACGATTGACCGAATTTTGATTGGCTATGATTATGCACCCGAAACGGGCAATTTCAGTTGTTATGTAGATGACATCACCATTTTCACTGATGCAGACGCCGTCGGTACAGAAATACCCGCTGTCAATGCCGTGCCAGTCCTCAAACTAATGCCTAATCCTGGCACACCCTACAATTCAATGGTAACAGTTGACTGGGCAGCGCAAACAGACGATGCAATTCTCCGGGTTTACGATACTTTTGGGCGTCTTTATCAGGAACAAAACCTCAAAGCCAATACAACAGCCCGTATTAACACAGAAAATTGGCCAGCCGGGACGTACTTTTTCAAAGCAGAATCGCTCAAAAGCGTACAAAGTGCAATCTGGATTAACAGCCGATAGGCATATTGACATTCAATTCTTTTTCAATGAATAAACTTATTCTCTTCGTTTTCGCTTTTTTCAGCGCCCTGGCTATGTCTGCGCAAAGCAGCCATAACATGACCTTACTCAGTAAATGGGACGACAATTCCCTGCCCGTAGCATCGCCCGGCGGGTTGAATGTGCAGTATAGCGGCTGCTGGGGCATGGCCATCAACGGGCGTGAATATGCCGTTGTGGGCGGTGCGGCGCATTTGCTGTTTTTCGATATAACCAATCCTGCTACGCCGGAAATGGTTGGAAAATTTGAAGGCACTTTTACCACCGTTTGGCGCGAGATCAAATCTTATAAAGATCGCATTTATGCTGTGTCTGATAATACCAGCGAGGGATTGATGATTTTCGACATGAGTCAGGCGCCCGATACCATCATTCGTACCTATTGGAGTAATGAATATTTTCATAAAGCGCATACCATCACCGTAGATACCGTTTCCGGTCGTTTGTACCTTAATGGCGGCTCGGCGGCCGACGGCATTATTGTGCTGGATGTAAGCCAGAATCCGGATGTGCCGGTTTTCCTGGGGCATCCGAATATCATGGGCGGTTATGTGCATGACTCCTATGTTCGCGGCGACACGCTTTACTGCTCTTCCGGCTACGACGGTTTGTACATGTTTGATTTTAAAAATCCTCAAAATCCGGTGTTTATTTCCAGCGTATCGACGGGTGGCTACAACCACAATGTCTGGTTAAACAAAGAAGGCACCTATGCTTATTACACCGAGGAAGTGCCGCGCGGATTGCCCATTCATATTGTTGATTTACAACAACTTGCACTGGGTGAAGACATTGAGGTAGTCGGTAATTTTCTGGATAATATGTTGTTCCCGAATGCCACGACCAAAGAAGCAACACCGCACAATGTGTACATCCGCGATAACCTGATGTTCAATTCGCAATACGAAGACGGTCTGTTGGTGTACGACATCAGCATCCCGACCCAACCTGAATTGGTGGCCTGGTACGACACACATCCTGAAAACACCATTTACAATGGCTATTTTGGCAACTGGGGTAGTTACCCCTGGCTACCCAGCGGCAACGTCATCGCTTGTGATATGCAGAATGGCCTTCATGTGCTGGATTTGTCGCCAACGGTGGGGACACAAGCGCCTGAGCGTATTTTGGCCACTGTAACGCCCAACCCGGCCAAGGATTATTTGCGCATTGCAGTGCCTGAAGATGTGGCTGCACAAGGCTGGTCATTGAACGTGTTTAACTTGTCAGGACAGCAGGTTGCTTCGTTGAATCAATTGAATCAAATGCAGCAACGTGTATCTGTTGAGCATTTGCCGACAGGCATGTACTTTTTGCACATTCGCAGTCAGGACGGGCGTATGTTCACCCAAAAAATAGCGGTTGAATAATCGCAATCGAAAAAGTGGGGGTCATTCAACGACAAAGTCTGAAGTATTCAGCCGTTAACCTGATCGGTTTGTGTGTGGGCGCGATCAGCACCCTTTTTGTCTATCCGCATGCGCTGGAAGCCTACGGACTGGTGCAAATGATGCTGACAACCGGCATCGTGGCCTTACCTATTCTGGCTTTTGGCGCCAATACGGTTGCCATTCGTTTTTTCCCTCGATTTGAAGATAAAACACAGGATCACCACGGTTTTTTGCCCTTATTGCTGTTGTTATGCGGCATCGGCTGTCTGATTGGCGCGGTGTTGGGCATGTCGTTTTGGCCTGCTTTTGAAGCGCGTTTTAGCAACAACCCATTGGCGCAACAATACCTTTGGATGGCCGGACCGATGGCTGCTCTTTGCGCTGTCAGCACGGTGCTGTTGGTGTATTGTTCCAATTTCAAACGCATCGTTGTCCCGTCGCTGATTTTTGATTTTTCCATGAAATTAGCGGTGCCGCTGTTGCTCATCGGCGTTTGGCAGCAATGGTGGACGTTACCGACGGCCTTGTGGGGCTTGATGGCGCATTGGAGTCTGATACTTGTGGGACTCATTGCCTACCTGAAATGGCTGGGCGAATGGCGCTGGAAACCGGATTGGACTTACCTGACGCCATCATTGAGGCGCGAAATTGGCATGTTCATCCTGTTTGGCGCTTTCGGTGCGCTGGCGCTTCAGTTGGCTACGCGTGCGGATACATTATTCGTAGGCGGCCTGAAAGACGTTCGCTCGGCGGGCATTTACAATATCGCAGCCTATATCGCAGCAGCGATAGACATCCCTACAAAAGGTCTGTACGGTGCGAGCGCATCCTTTGTAGCCAAATACCTGGCGGAAGAAAAATTTGAGGAGTTGGGCGATTTGTACCGAAGGGTTTCCATCAACCTGCTGGCAGCGGGACTGCTCCTGTTTGGTTGCGCCTGGGTATCGGTTGACAGCCTGTTTCAGGTTGTTCCGAATGGTCAGGAAATCGCTGCCGGTAAATACGTGCTGCTGTTTATTGGTCTTTCGCGCATTGTGGAAATGGGGTCAGGCCTGAACCACTACCTGGTATATTATTCAAAGCATTACCTGTGGTCGTTGGTAGCGCTGGCCGTTCTGGCAGTGTGCACGATTTCGATGAATGTTTATTTGGTGCCCATTTACGGCCTCAATGGAACAGCCATCGCCAC
>JADZBJ010000096.1 GCA_020852155.1 Saprospiraceae bacterium
ATTTGCAGTATTTTGGCAGTATGGATGACCTGAATCCTGATACCGCGCTTCATTGCTATCGCATTATTCAGGAATTGCTTCAAAACAGCCTGAAACATGCCAAAGCAAAAGAAATTCTTGTACAATTAAACAGGACAGACCAGGAACTTACCCTTCTGGTTGAAGACGATGGCGTAGGGTTTGACAGTAAAAATTTCAAGAAAGGTATGGGTACGGATAATGTTGCTCAGCGTGTGCATTACATTGGCGGCGAATTAAGTGTACAAACCGCGCCGGGAAAAGGGACAAGTACATTGGTTACTGTTCCCATGATTAAGGCCCTGGCAGCCAATAACCCGCCGAATGAAACAAACTGATCAATAGACTTGCCGCTTTGTACAAACAACCTCTATTTATATCACCTTAAACTTCTGCTTTTATGGATTATCTTGACCAAAATGCCTTACCCGATCCCGCTCAGGTCTCCAATCGGAACCTGGCCGTTCGCTACGGCGCGATCTGGGCTGTGGCTGGCTTTTTAATGACCATCATCGGATTTTTGACCAGCACCGACCCGGCATTGCCTTCAACAAGCGGCGCAATCAAAGCGGTGTACTACATCCTGGGATTTGGCGTTGCGATTTGGGCCATCACAACAGCGATCAAACTGGATCGCTCGCAATTGGGCGGATTCATCAGCCTGGGCCGATGCGTCGGATTGGGTACTATGATCGGACTGGTTTGCGGGGTTGTCGGCGGTATTTTACAGATTGTGTACCTGACGGTTATCAACCCGAACTATGCTGAAACCATGAAGGACGTCATGACAGCTCAATTAGAAGAGCAGGGATTGAGCGAAGATCAAATCGAACAGGCGATGGGCATGGCCAGCATGTTTACCGGCCCTATCCCGACGTTTGTCAGTTTTTTGATCGTAGGCTTGATAACAGGCGTACTGATTGGCCTGATCGCCGGACTTTTTATGAAAAACGAGCGTGCACCAATGCGATGATTGTTAGGTTGGTTATTTGTTGAACTGGTTATTTGGTTATTTGTGGAGTTGGTTATTTGTCGAATTAGATTTTTTTCCAAATAACCAACTCCACAAATAACCAAATAACCAACTCCACAAATAACCAGTTCAACAAATTACTTGAGCGCTATAGGTTTACCCAGGTAGAAATCAAGTATTTTCAATTTGAACAGGTAGTCATAACGCGCCACAACCAGATCGTTTTCAGCAATATCGCGGTTGTTACGTGCTGTAACTAAATCCAGGCTGTTCACGGTGCCGATGGCGTGTCGTTTTTCAGTATTTTGAAATGCCGTTTGCATGGCGTCGTTTGTTTTTTGGGCAGCCTCTAATTGACGACGGGCAGCGCGAGCATTGGCAATAGCCGTTTGAATATCATTTTTCAATTGTTGCTGCGCCTGGTTCTTTTGTAATTCCGCCGTTAATACGCCCAATCGTGCGCGCTCTACATTCAGGCGCGTTCGGCCATTTTGATAGATGGGGATATTCATACTCATAAATATACCCTGGCCAAAGTTCTGCTCAATTTGTTTCCCATAAGGGATTTTTGATGCTTCAATGATCGCCTCCGGGAAGGATACTTCAACCGGAACACCGCCGACTTTTATGGTTTGCGGATCACCATCTCTGACACCGACAACATTGTAGTCCTGAAACTGTGAAGAGTAGTTTGATGACAGGTTTGCGCCGAGGTTGATACTGGGATAATAACCTGACTTGGCAATGGCGATGCCCTCTTTGGCGCTCATTTCACGGTATTCAGCTGCTTTTACACTGGTTTGTGTTTCGCGGGCAGTTTCATAAACGGCAGGCAGCCCCAGCATATCCGGATTGGCATCCGCAGGGATCAGTACTTCCGGGCGTTCAATCCGAAGATCGAAATCCGGTTCCAGTTGCAGAAATTGTTTCAGGGTGAGGTAGCCCAGTTCGAGGTTGTTTTGAACTTGCACCGCTGTTTGCTCATCGCGGGCCAGTTGCGCCATGACATTGTATTGGTCGGCCAGTGGCAGGGTACCGGCATTGATGAGTTTTTGGGTTGTGGAGAGTTGTTGCCGACTGGTTTCGATGCGTTTTTGCGCATTTTCCAATTGCTCTTCAGTGAGCAAAATATTGAGGTATGCACTGGCGATAGAAAGCGCCAGGGTGTTGCCGGTTTGTTGAGCGTCAGCTTGTGCTGCTTTCAGATCCCAACCAGCCTGTTTGATGCTATGGTTAATCAGCCCGCCATTGAAAATTGTCACACCGGCATTCACACCGAGGCTATTAAAGTTGGTGGCTACGGTGCTGAACTGGTTGGTGGTAGGGTCAATGGTTCTACCGAATTGTTCACCACCACTGATTGAGCCACTCACATTGGGCAAACGGTTGGCTTTAGCCTGTTTTTCTGACAGTATGGCTGTTCTGACTGATGCTTCAGCCTGCTTGAGGGTCAGGTTGTTGTCACGCGCATGTTGCAAACAGCGCTCAAGCGACCAGGTTTCTTGCGCCCAACTTTTTTGGGTGAAAAGAAGAATGACAGCCAGGTAAACGAATGGTTGAAAAGACTTGTACTTCATGTATCAGCATGGATATAGGTTACCGCAGGCAAGAGTACAAAGAGCCATGCAACTATCCGCAGGGTTTTCTATGAATGGACACGATTGGCGGATGAATTTGTCTGGAAAATTGTTGAACACCGCCTTTTAATACGCAAATGGAATGCTGGTTGAGGGCCTGAATCAATTGTTTACAAAAAAAAGCAGCTTCCTCACGTGCGAGACGCGAAGAAGCTGCATATCAATCAATGGTAGAAAAGAATCAGACCATTGCTTTATCGGAAGCAAATACTGCCGACATATATTCGCGATTCATGCGCGCGATGTTGCGAACTGAAATTTCTTTCGGGCATTCTGCTTCGCAGGCCTTGACGTTCGAACATTGACCGAAGCCTTCCTTGTCCATTTGTGCAACCATCGCCAGCACGCGTTTTTGGCGCTCTACATGACCTTGTGGCAACAGCGCCAGATGGCTCACTTTGGCAGAAGTAAAGAGCATAGCCGACGAGTTCGGGCAAGCTGCAACGCAAGCGCCGCAACCGATACAAGCCGCAGCATCGAAAGATTGGGATGCTTGCTCTTTTTCAATCGGAATAGCATTGGCATCCTGCGCCTGGCCTGTGTTGACGCTGACATAACCACCGCTCTGGATGATACGGTCGAAAGAAGAGCGATCCACCACGAGGTCTTTGATCACAGGGAAAGCCTGCGCGCGGAAAGGCTCAATGACGATGGTTTCTCCATCGTGGTAGTGCCGCATGTGTACCTGGCAAGTGGTGGTGCCTTGCATCGGCCCGTGCGGACGGCCGTCAATCACCAATGAGCAGGTGCCGCAAATGCCTTCACGACAGTCGTGTTCAAATGCCACAGGCTCCTCGCGGTTGTTCACCAATTGCTCATTCAATACGTCAAGCATTTCCAGAAAAGACATGTCCGGATTGACGTCAGGAAGTTCGTAGGTGACGAATTCGCCTTTAAAGCGGCCACCTTGTCGCCAGATTTTGAGCGTAAGACGCATATTTCGTTGTTGATTAGTGTACTGGTTGATCTTGAAACTGGTTAATCAGGGTTTTTCGAGCGTAATGCCGACTATTTTGTCGTTTTCGTATGTAATGGCCATGCCTAATGAAACATAAGCCACAACATTATCTGTTGCGCCGCCGATTTCCGGGTTGCCATAAGCAGCAACAACATCAGTGCGATTGCTACCTATACCGATGCCTTTTGCCGTTTTTCCGCTAAAAGGCGGCGTCAACGAAAAAGAAGCAATTTTCAGGGTCGATGCAATGGCCGAGTCTGTAGTTGGTTCAAAATTGGCGGTTATACCCGACTGGATATAATAGACAGCGTGGTAGTAATAGCTGCCAATCTGGTAATACGTACCGGCGATATTGCCATATACATTAAACAAGGTGTAAGCCTGATCGCCGATTTTGACGGATTTCAGTCCTTCACCTGGAAAAATTTCTGTCGTATCTGCTGGCGGCTCGTCCTCTTTGCCACAGGCAAAAAGCAGAACTGACATCAGCAGCAGGGTGAAAATTCGAGTTAAATTCATGATATATCAGGATTTTGGTGATTTGAAATATAAGGTGTTGTTCTGGTTTTATTGGTTGTAATTCAAATACCTGTCAGTTTTCTAATGAGAGAGCAATCGTCAATCAACAGATGCCCTTTAGAATTTTTATCTTGATTGTTTTGTATGCTGAAGTATATCTGTTGACAATCAAATGATTGAGGCTTCAAGTGGAAAGTATATGTTTTCCATTCTGTATGATCAATTAACGGGCTTTGCGCCAGCAATTCTGCCTGTGAGTCCTGGTGATTGACGCCCCAGATGCAAAGTTGCTGGGAAGCATCATCAAATGCTTCACGTTTCTTGCTGGCATAAGTTCTTTTTGTAAGTACCTGCGTCGTGCTTGAAAAATGGTATTTATATCCAACGCCTGAATGCAGGAATTTAAACTTTTTCATGCGCGACAGGGAAATACTCACAGCGTATGTCGTGTCTTTTTTCAGTGCCGGGAAAATGTTCTGGGAAATCGAATGCGATTTACCTTCATCAGTTAGCAGTACTGCAAAAAAACGACCTTCAGCAGCAGATTTTTCACCCTCTTTTATGGAATGCCCCGGTTCAATAGATGGTGATGCTTCCAGTTCATCCTGCCATACAAACCACCCTGTTGTAGAAGCATACCTTCCTGCGCGTTCGAATGACGGGTTGGCGAATTGAATTTCATCGGATGGCGTTTCAATCATACCTCGTCCGGTATCGCTTTCGTCGGCCGTTTGTTCAATGTCAGAACAGTTGTCAATCAGCAAATTTCCCGGCTTTAGTTCCGAACCCGGCGCATAGTAGGCCATAAGGTCTATTTCGTCGTAGTCGTCGAGCGTGGGTTTGAAGACAAAATTGTACTTCACCCATTTTGAGTGCCCCACGGGTGCGCTTTCGGCCAGCAATTCGTCGCGTTTGGTGCGGGTATTATAGCCCCAGATACGCAGGATGGTTGGTCCGTTGAAATTGACCATTTTCCCCGATGGCGTGAGCGACATGTACACATTCGAACGTGAAAGCCAGACGCTGAACCCATAACTCGAACCTTTTTTGATCGAGCCGTTCAAAACCTGTCCGACGCCCTCCCAGGTGTTGTTGTCTCTGGTGACCAGTCCGACGTAGCGATCGCCGTGCTGAGCCGCTAAACTCACCTCAAACTGACCGGGTTGAATATCCGGTGGACTGGTTTGCAAAGCCCCGACATTGAGCCATCCGTTGGGCGTAACACCGGGCGATGATTCGTTTTCTTCAAACGAAGCATTTTTCAGTGTAATTCGACCTTGAGAAAAGGCAAAACCGACATTAGTCAGCATTACAAATAATATCAAAGAACTGCGTGTTATCATATTTGGGTACTGGTGGTTACTTTATTGTAATTGTCGAACAATCATCTATTCTGATGTTCCCGGGGCCAGATTTTCCTTCTGGTGGTTTGACCAATAGAGAAAAATACCGGTAACTGCTTTTTCGCGGTGTCAATCGAAAGGTGTAGCGCTTCCATTCGGTGTGGTCAATGGGCGGACTTTCGGCCAATAATTCATATTGATTGGCGCTTTCATCCACACCCCAAATGCTCAATGTCAAAGATTGCCGATTGAATGGAATTAAAACTTTGGCCATCGAAGGCTTCGATTTTAATGCGTTGTACAACAGTGAATCAAAAAACTGATAATCACTACTTGTTGACAAACTGACACTCCATTCATAGGTTGAATCCTGTAACAATGGCTGATCCAACTCTTGGCCAAGACTCTGATAAAGGTCTTTGGCTTCAGACAGCATCACCATGTAAGTCTTTCCGTCCGGGGCTTTATCCTGTCGAACGTTTCGACCGGGTTCAAGCACTGGCCAGAAAAAACCTTTAACTCTTTTGGCCTGCCAACCTGCGTAGGAGCGATATCTGCCCTTTCTTTCAAAAGAAGGATTGAGCAGGCGTATTTCCGAGGACTCCAACACTGGCACTGCCGAAACAGGGTGCGGATGGTCGGACATTAATTCCAGATCAGAACAATGATCGAGCAGCAAATTGCCGTTCATGCCGAATTTCTCACCGCCATAATTAACGATCAAATCCAGTTCGTCGAAGTCATCGGTTTGCGGCTTGAGGGCAAAACCATATTGCTTCCATTCCTGATGCGCCACCGCCGGACTTTCGGCCAGTAATTCCTGGTTGTGTGTCTGGTGATTAAAACCCCAGATTTGGAGTTTGATCGGCGCATTGTAGTTGACGAACCTGGCCGTTGAGGTGAAAACTTTATAATCCGGCGCATGAGCCATCCAAAGGCGAAAGGCATAAGTCGCACCTTTTTTCAAAGGCGAAGCAAGCCGTTGGCCAATACCTTCAAAATTTTGATTGTCACAGGCCAACATGCCGATGAACTGATTGCCATCCGCCGCCAACCCGGTCGTTTTACTGAAAATATCGGGAGGCGTGTCTTCCATGCTGCCCAGATCAATCCAACCCAAAGGCGTTACACTCCTTCTGGCAGAATCCAGTTCAAACGACGGATTCACCAATGCTATTCGCGACTGCGAAAAAGCGATGTCAAAGAACAATAAACAAAGCGCAAGTACAAGTGGTGTTTTCATGTTTTTCCCTGTTTCGAAAGGTTGAAAAATTCACTAACCACTCACCGCTAACCACTCATCACTTATAACTCCGTTGCGCCACTTTCACTTCTTCGTATTCGAGGTTTTCTTTGTGTAATTCCTGTTTTTGGCCTTCACCTTTCCATTCCCAGGCGGCGACGTACATGTAGTTATCGTCATCGCGTTTGGCCTCGCCTTCTTCGGTTTGGAATTCTTCGCGGAAGTGACCGCCGCAGCTTTCGTTGCGGTGCAGCGCGTCGTGGCACATCAGTTCGCCCAATTCCATGAAGTCGGCTACGCGCCATGCTTTTTCCAGTTCAGGGTTGTATTCATTATCTGAACCCGGAACAAACACATCGCTCCAGAATTCGCGGCGGAGGTTCTGGATTTCAGTGATGGCTTCTTGCAGGCCTTTGGCGTTGCGCGCCATACCGCATTTGTCCCACATGATTTTGCCGAGGCGGCGGTGGAAACTTTCCACGCTTTGTTTGCCATTGATGCCGCGCAATTGAGCGATACGATCGCGCACATCTTTTTCGGCTTGTGCAAATTCAGGCGAGTCCGTCGAAATCGGTCCCGTACGAATTTCTTTAGAGAGATAAGAACCGATGGTATAAGGCAGTACAAAGTAGCCGTCGGCCAGGCCCTGCATCAGGGCTGATGCGCCGAGGCGGTTTGCACCGTGGTCGCTGAAGTTGGCTTCACCGCAGGCGTAAAGGCCGGGTACGGTGGTCATCAGTTCGTAGTCAACCCACAGACCGCCCATGGTATAGTGTACGGCCGGGTAGATACGCATAGGTACTTCGTATGGATTGTCGCCAGTGATTTTGGCGTACATATCAAAGAGGTTACCGTAGGCTGCTTCGACAGCTTTCAAGCCTTTGCGCTTGATGGCGTCAGCGAAGTCGAGGTAAACGGCCAGTCCGCTTTTGCCCACGCCCAGACCTTCGTCGCAGGCTACTTTGGCGGCGCGGCTGGCGATATCGCGAGGCACCAGGTTGCCGAATGCCGGATAGCGGCGTTCGAGGTAATAATCGCGATCTTCTTCAGCGATCTGACGCGGGTCGGTCAAAGCATGTCCGGGCTTTTTAGGCACCCAGCAGCGTCCGTCGTTGCGGAGCGACTCCGACATCAGGGTCAGTTTGGATTGGTAATCGCCTGATACCGGGATACAGGTCGGGTGAATTTGTGTGTAGCACGGATTGCCGAAAAATGCGCCGCGACGGTGTGCGCGCCAGGCCGCCGTGGTGTTGCACATCATGGCGTTGGTGCTGAGGTAAAACACGTTGCCGTAACCGCCGGTACACAGCACCACAGCGTGCGCTGAATGGCGTTCGATGGCGCCAGTCACTAAGTTGCGGGCGATGATACCGCGGCATTTGCCATCCACGATTACCGTGTCCAGCATTTCATGGCGGTTATAGAGTTTTACCGTGCCGGCGGCTACCTGACGGCTCAGGGCCTGATAAGCGCCGATCAGCAGTTGTTGTCCGGTTTGGCCGCGAGCGTAAAAGGTGCGGCTCACTTGAGTGCCGCCGAAAGAGCGGTTGTCGAGCAGGCCGCCGTATTCGCGGGCGAATGGAACGCCCTGCGCTACGCACTGGTCAATAATCGAGGTGCTCACTTCGGCCAGGCGATGCACATTGGCTTCGCGGGCGCGATAGTCGCCGCCTTTGATGGTGTCGTAAAAGAGGCGAAACACAGAGTCGCCGTCGTTGCGATAGTTTTTGGCTGCATTGATACCCCCTTGAGCGGCGATGGAATGCGCGCGGCGAGGGCTATCATGGAATGTAAAACATTTGACATTGTACCCCAACTCGCCGAGTGAAGCCGCAGCCGATGCGCCAGCCAGACCGGAGCCTACGATGATGACATCAATGCGGCGTTTGTTGTTCGGAGCGACAAGTGCAACGTGGCCTTTATAGTCTTCCCACTTTTCGGACATCTTACCGCCGGGTATTTTCGAATCAAGTGCCATTTTACTGTTGATTTTGTAATTGTTGATCGCAGAAAGGATGTGATGATGTTTTTTCGATTATCTGGCGAAATACATCACGATGGGAATAATGGAAAAACCTACGGCCATACCGATGGAATAGATGTAGCCAATGGTTTTGATCAGCGGCGTATAGCGCGGGTGGTTGATGCCCAGCGTCTGAAATGCCGACCAGAAGCCGTGCCACAGGTGGAAACCCACAACGACAATGCACACCACGTAAAACACGACGTACAGGATATTGCTGAAGGCCTCGGCCACAGGCAGGTAAAGGTTCTGTACCGGATGGTCGTATGCGGCTACGCTGACTTCAGGCAGGACGCCCATTTTCATCTTGAGCCAAAACTGCCACAAATGCAGGATGATGAAGATGAAAATGATGATGCCGAACCACGCCATGTTGCGCGCTGCCGTTTCCGACGAACGCGTGTGGCTGACGGCATATTTGTCGTTGCCCCGCGCGGCGCGGTTGCTCTGCCACAGCCGGATGCCCTGGAAGGCATGCCATAATATAAAGGCATACAGCGAGATGGAGACAATTTTGATCAGCGGGTTGTGGGTCATGAAGTAGGCGTAGGTATTAAACGCTTCGCCGCCATCATCTTTCAGCAACTGGAGGTTGCCAATTAAGTGGATGACCAGGAACAACATCAGGAACAGGCCGGTCAGTGACATAATCACTTTTTGGCCGATAGAAGAGGATAGAAATTTGCTAAGCCAGCCCATGCGCAAGCAATCTGGATGATGGTGAATGGTTGTGTTTCTCGTCAGGTTGACGCCTGGAAGCAAAGGTAGAAATCCTTCGGAAAAAGGCGTCTTTGCATACCACACGAAAATCGGCACAAAACTATCTTTTCAGATTGAGCATCCAAATATTCCACCGGCAAAATCCACTTTGAGGGAGTTATTTAGATATTGTAAAAATTTGTGGGCGGTGAGAGAAGCGATTTCAATGAATATCACAGATATATGATTTCAATAATATTTCACCGCTTGACAGACGCCTTACAACCGAGTATTGAAGATCTGTAGTATCTCGATAAAGCAGTCAGCAGAATGGGCTGTTTATGTGAAATAGTAGATTTGAAATGCTAACTTTAGTATGTTGTGTGGGTGGATTTGCCAAAATAGTTTTGCATACTGAAATTAGCAATGCAGCCCAAGTCAGACATACTTATAAAGTTCGGCGAAAAAGTCCGGGAACTCCGAAAGGAACGAGGACTATCACAGGA
>JADZBJ010000097.1 GCA_020852155.1 Saprospiraceae bacterium
CATGCTCAGGATTTTATAGCGCTTGCCCTTAAATTTGATGGTTTTACCAACCGACCGCTCGCTGGCAACCGGGAAAAGTTTGGTAACCGGAAAGTTGCGCTCCTCCAGCACTTGCAACATTTTGGTTCCTACGAGGCCTGTGGCCCCCACAACTGCTACTTTCATGAATGAAAAAATGAAATGAAAAAAGTGAGCGAGTATGCCGACAAAACGGCGTTGAATGAAAGCACAAAAGTAATATTTTCGGGCGCTAATGGTTCATTTGTTTCGTTCATAGCACTGTACATTTACCCACTCAAATTTAAATACTGAATTTATGAAAAACACTTTTTGGCTTTTGGCCGCCTTCCTGGTTATCAGCGTCAACCTGTCGGCTCAGGGTATTGCAGGAAAATGGAAAACCATTGACGACGAAACCGGCAAACCCAAAAGCCATATCCTGTTGTATGAATCCAACAATATGCTGTTTGGCAAAGTCGAAACCCTCCTGAGCGACGCCTCCACCTCCAAGTGCGATAAATGCAGCGGAGAACGCAAAAATCAGCCCATTGTCGGGATGATTATCGTCGAAAACATGGAACTCAAAGACGGCTACTACCAATCCGGAAAAATCCTCGATCCCAAAAAAGGCAAATGGTACAACTGCAAAATGTGGCTGAAAGAAGGCGATTCCAACACGCTTGTTGTACGTGGAGCGGTCGGCCCGTTTTACAGAACACAATACTGGCAGCGCATTCAATAAGGCTTGCCTGCAACCCTTTGCAAGAAATCCAGTAAAAAACTTTTTCTTAAGGCTTTGACGGGCAGTAAAGGTTTCTTACCTTTGCCGCCCGTTTTGAAAATCGTCGGAAAATGGACGCATTTGTGCCGTATTCCATTCCCATTCAGGGATTGAAAGTTGGAGTACACGAATATCAGTTCGAGTTAGACCAAAAGTTTTTCTCGCTTTTTGACGGATCGCCAGTGCCGGATAGCGCCATTAGATACGATGTTCAAATGGATAAACTCCCCGATATGCTGCTCTTTGATTTCCAAATGAGCGGCAGCATACACACTGAATGCGACCGCTGCACGGCTATGATTGACCTGCCATTGAGCACTCAACGGCAATTAATCGTGAAGTTCGGCGAAGCGGAAGGCGAAACAGAAGACGAAGTGGTGTTCATTCATCGGGAAAGTTCCGATTTTAACGTGGCCAGGTATCTGTACGAATTCACTGTACTGGCGCTGCCACTGACGAACATCTACGATTGTCAATCAAATGCCAATCCGCCTTGTAACCAGGAAATATTGAGCATCCTGCAAAAGTCCGCAGGCGCTCAGGAGTCGAATTCCATCTGGGATTCACTCAAAAATTTGAAATAAATATTATTCAATAATTGAATGCCGGTTTTTCCGGTGTTCGCAGCATTGAAATTGCGTCATGCCAAATCCAAAATGGCGGCACTCCAAGCGTCGCAAACGCGCTCGCCGCACGCACTACAAGACTGAGGCTCCAAACGTGGCTACTTGCAAAACCACCGGCGAAGCACACCTGATGCACCACGCTTATACTGTTGATGGCGATTTGTACTATCGCGGTCAAGTGATCGTGCCAGGCAAGAGTCGAGCAGCCGAAGCGGAGGCGTAACAGCCGCTCGCAGTTCTGCATTTTTGAGGAGGCTCCAATTCCGCTTGTCGGAAATAGGGGCTTTTTCTGTTTCTATAACTGACTAAACAGACTTGTCACAAATGAAACAAATTATCAATACCGCCGCCGCGCCATTGCCCATCGGACCGTATAATCAGGCCACTGCCTGGAACGGTCTGCTGTTTGTATCCGGCCAGATCGCCCTCGATCCGGTATCCGGCCAATTGGTAATGGACAACATCGAAAACGAAACGCATCGCGTGCTGCAAAACGTTAAAGCCGTTCTCGAAGCCGCCGGCAGCAGCCTCGACAAGGTTTTAAAAGCCAGCGTTTTCGTAAAAGACATCAATATGTTCAGCCGCATCAACGCTGTATATGGCGAATATTTCCAGTCGGAAAACGCCCCCGCACGCGAGTTGGTGCAAGTGGCTGAACTCCCTCGCTTCGTCAATGTCGAAATTTCTGTAATCGCTACAATATGAAGAATGTCCTTTCCGGCGTACAGCCTACCGGCGACCTCCACCTCGGCAACTATTTTGGCGCCGTACAAAACTGGGTGCGCCTGCAGGATCAATACGCCTGCCGTTATGGCGTCGTGGATTATCACTCCATGACCATGCCTTATAATCCGGTTCAATTGCGCGAAAACACCTGGAAAATGGTGTTTTACCTCTTGGCTTGCGGCATTAAACCGGAAAATTTGTTTATCCAGAGCCTCATCCCGGAACATGCCGAGTTGAGCTGGATTTTGGGCTGCACCACCAGTTACGGCGAACTGACACGCATGACGCAGTTTAAGGACAAAGCCGATCAGATTCGCGATCAGGACAAAGAATCATTCGTCAGTCTGGGCCTGTTTGCCTATCCGGTATTGCAGGCTGCCGACATCCTGATTTACCACGCCGATTATGTGCCCGTGGGTAAAGACCAGGAGCAACACCTGGAATTGTCGCGCAACATCGCTCAACGCTTCAACCACCAGTTTGGCAAAGAATACTTTGTACATCCTGAACCGTTGTTTACCGAAATCCCGAAATTGCTTTCGCCAGCCGACCCGAACAAAAAGATGAGTAAAAGTCTTGGCGAAAAACACTACATCAACCTTTTCGGTGAAGACGACCGCGTACGCAAACAAATCAAATCGGCTGTAACCGACACCGGCGATACCAAAGCAGGAGAAATGAGCGCCGGTGTCGCTAACCTGTTCGAACTGCTGC
>JADZBJ010000098.1 GCA_020852155.1 Saprospiraceae bacterium
ACATTTTTTAATTGGAACATTTTGATCGAAGTTGAAAACAAGGGAGGGGTGAAAGGCTGAAAAGTTGTTGAAAGTTGAAAAGTTGTTGAAAGTTGAAAATGGTTTTTCCCAAAAGCCATCTGCCTTCAACCTTTAACAACTTTTCAACCTTCAACCACCTTTAACCCTCCCCCTTTTACCTTTAAATTACAGTATATACCGAATACCGAACTGGAACTGGCGTGGCGGTGCTGCATTGCGTTGTTGGAACAATCCGCTTGCTGCCGAACCAGCCTGAATTTGATTGCTTTGTGTCGCGTTGTTGCTGTAACCGCTCAGGTTTTCAGCATTGAACAGGTTGAACACATCAGCCCGGATTTCAAGTTTTGACATCTTGCCAATGTTGAATTGGTGCTGAACAGCCAGGTCAAATGTATTGCTCCAGGGCAAACGGTCGCTGTTTCGGCTTTCACCGGGGAAACGGTCGCTGTTGCCTACATACGCATCTCCGAAACCAGATCCGTCGCCATTCAGGTCATTGGTACCAAACCCGAGCGGAATACGGTTGATGGGTTGTCCGCTTTGCAGGAGTGCCGCCACGCTAACCGCTGTATTTTTGAATGGGTAGTAGTTAAATATGCCGTTGATGTTGTGCGTACGGTCATTGATGGATGGGCCCCATTCCGTGTCATAATTGTTGGCGTCCTGTGCCCGGAAATTGATGTCGTCTGTGTTGTTTTTGAGCGACGACAGCGTGTAGTTCACCCGAAATGAATAGTTGTCCGTTCCTTTTGTTTTCTGAAAATTGAAACTGGCTGCATAGTATTCCGAGCGGCCGGCCGTTTCAGTCATCACTACATTTTTGGCGACGCCAGTTACAGTCTCGCCATTGATGGTAGCAGAATTGTTCACAATCGGAATAGGTCGGGAAGCATCGGCTTCGGCGGGTGTACGCACGACCACATTGTTAGGGTCAATTTTGTATTCCGCAGGAGCATTCAGGTTGCGCAGACGGAACAGATTTTCGCCCCGGTTATGCACCAGGTCAACAAAAAACAACTTGTCCTGATTGACCTGCAATTGATAGCCCAACGAAAACTGGTGTGAAAACGGATTCTGGTAGCCGTTAGGATTCAGGATGCGACGTTCGCCGGAAAATGCTTTTTCACGTTGCCCTTGCAAATCCGCGTTGGAAGGGCCTTGCAAATACGTCACGCCCGATACGGTTGCCGAGGCATTTCCATCAAATGTGATCGCGTCTATGTTCGTGTTTTGTGGCAGGATGCCCAGGCGAACGAACTCGCGCAACTGGGTTTTATAATCCGCCGACGTGGTGTTTTGCTGCAAGGCATCACTGTAAATCGCATAATTGATTTTGTCATAAGCGATGCCATATCCACCGCGCAGGCTGCTGTTGCCGGTCAACTTGTAATTGAGGTGAAAACGCGGCGCAACATTGTTGTAATCGCCCTTGTCGCTGCCGCCTTTCGACAGGTTGTCGTAATCATAACGAAGGCCGAATGTCAGGTTCAGTTTTGAGGTGGCTGACCACAAATCTTCCAGGTAAACCGAGTAAATATTTTGTGTTGCACCGAAGGAATTCGGACGCAGTTCAATGCTGTAATTGGTCACTTCTACATCCGAAGGAAGGTCGCGAATACCGAGCGCCGCTCCTTTCCGCGCATTGCGCAGCGATTCCAGTTGCGCCTGTGTCAAATCAACCGTGTAGTTGCCTTTGGGCGTGCCGCCGCCGAACAATTCATGTTGTGCGCTGATGAGGTTAAAACCGGCTTTGATGGTGTGATTTCCCGCATAATACTTGGCTTTCTGTTGGAATTGTACCGTTTTTTCATGCGAATCAAAAACATAACCCGGATGCCCCAAAATGGCGATAACTTCATCATTCGGGTTTCTGACCACGACTTGCGGATCGTCAGGGTTGGTCGGATCGGCATAATTCCAGCGGAAACTGCTGTATTGCACGTTGGTCTCTGCGCCCAATTTGCCAAAGTTATAAGCATTGCGCAGGGTTATGAGCGCACTGTTGCGTTGTTGCGTATTGCCCGACGACGGGAAAGCAACACCGCCTTCCAGTCCGCCGCCCTGGCGTTCGATGCCCACCAGACCGACATTGGCCTTGAGCGAACTCCTGAAATTGGTATCCCAAACCTGATCCACTTTTGCCGAAATGTAGTTGAAGCGGTTGACACCCTGAACGGTTTCATTAACGCCCAGATCGTTGACTTTCAACAGGTTATCTTTTACGTCGGTCGTGTGTTCAAAGTTGATGTAGTAAAAGGTTTGGTCTTTTTTCAAGGCGCCGCCCAGGCCAACACCGGCCTGATAACGCGCAAAACCATCTTTCACCTGATTACCCGACAAATCGCGTTGCGCAAAGGGAGACGTGGCATCAATCACCGCGCCCGGACGGGTCAGGAAAAACACCTCGCCAGTGGTTTCATTCGAGCCGGATTTTGTCGTGATGTCAACGACGCCACTGCCGGTCAAGCCGTACTCTGCGGAGAAATTGCTGGTCAGCGCGGTGATGTCCTTGACAAAACCGGAGGGAATATTGAATTTTTGTCCGCCAAGGAAGCGCTCGTTGTTGTCCATACCGTCTATGAGGTAAGAGGTAAACAAGCCGTTAGCGCCATTGATGCTCACATTCGGGGCTTCAGGATAAAAACCCGTGGCCTGTGTGATATTGGGTAAACGATACAGCACGCGGGTGATGTCGCGCCCTTCGACGGGCAATTCACGAATTTCCCTGGCTTTCAGTTCAAAGGAAACCTCGGCGTCCTGACGATTGATCTCCGAAACAGCGCCGGTCGTCACGACAACCTCGCCCAGCGTTACGCCTTTAACGACTGCCGGAGGAATGGTCAATTGAACACTGGCATTTTGATTCGAGCGGAGGCTGATGCCATCCAGTTGTTGCGGTGCAAAATTTTCATCGCCATTAAACACAACGCGATAGCCATCTACCGCCGCAAGGTTCCTGAAAACGGCCTTGCCCTGTTCGTTGGTGGATAGTTGTTGTTTGTAATTTCTGGAAGTATTTTCAAGGGTAACGCCGACGTTGATGAGGGGCGTTTTGGATGTTTCGGAAATTAAACTGACCACGAGGTCTTGCTGTGCAAAAGCAAGCGTGGCCATAAAAAGGAGCATGGTGGTTGTGAAAAATCTCATTGAGTGTAAATATTATTTTCGGGTTTTGCCCTGGTTAATGACGTGATTATATGGGGGGTGAAAGTATCAGAAACGGCGGGTTCGTTACTTGATATCGTTTAAATCCCACCGATAATTCAGGTGGTCCAGGCGACCGCTTTTCTCCAGTTTTTCATTGGCAAAACGATTCAGGTATTTACGGACAGAACCGGCGTCGCGGATAAAATCGCCTTTGAACCATTTGAAAATTTCGGAAACTTCTGCCTTTTGAGCGGTGACTTTGTTGCGCAGCGGATCATTGATGAATTTGCGCATGGCATCTTCCAATTGCGCGTCAAGGCGCTCGGCAACAAAGGCCTCATTGCGCAATTGCGGGCAGGAATACGAGGCGCAATTAATGGCGGCATGTACGCGGGCATCTTTGAAATCGGGCCGAAGAATGCCGTGTTCGATGTTATTCAAATCCATTTTTTTCCCGCCAATACGAATGAATTTGATGTCCCAAACGGTATTCACAAACGGAATGCCGCGCTTGATGTCCTTTATGCTTTCAACGGGATAATGCGCTACGATCAACTTGACGGTAAATGCGTTGTAGGCATTGATCCAGAACGCCATTTTTTCCTCGCGCGACCAGGTTTTGGCATCCGGGTTGGCGGCGGACAGGATGGACAGATAACTGTTCAGCATGTTGCTGTCGCGCTGCATGCCTTTGTAATCCACAAAACCACTTTCCTTGACATGACGATGCAGCAAAGTGTCCCAAATGGCATGACTGACATGTGTCGAGTCGCCCGTCATCATCGGCGCGTTGGAGCAGGCCAAAAGTTGGCCGCAAGAAATCAGTAAAAACGAGAGGAGCAAAAATCTTGAAATCATGGATAGTGAAATCTTTGGGTTATGACAGAATATTGGGCTTGTGTAAAAACTTAGGCCGAAGGTAAAAGGTGGAGGGTTGAAGGTCTTTTTGTCTGTTTTCAAACATAAATGACTACCCTTTTTCAAAAAAAGCCCTATACCTTCTGCCTTCCGCCCTATACCTAAGTTTTTACGGGCTTGCATTGGTTCTATGTAGTCGCTGTTTCATGAAAAACCTGACAACGCCAGGCATTTATTTTAAAAGCCATTTGTAAATTTTATCCAATGCCGCAGGGCTCGCTAAGCGCATTGACCAAAGATTGAAAACAACCAGGTTGGCGACCTGAACCTTTAACCAGCTCCGTTGTCCGTATTTTCTGGCCGATACGACGCACTCATCAGGCATAACCACCCACCGCTGTCCAGCCTTTCGCGCCCTTCTGAAAAAATCATATTCCTCCATGATGATATAGTAGGGATCATATCCGCCAAGCGACTCAAAAAATGGGCGTACAACAAACAGTGTTTTATCACCGCCCTGGCAAAACATCCACGAAAATCTGGTAAACCAGGCATTAAATCGCAGCATACGCGAGTCGGAGTCAAAACGATACCTGAAGTTGCCCAACATCCAGCCTTGCTGTATGGCCTGCGCTATGTGCCGGACAAAATTCGGCGGCGGCAGTGAATCGGCGTGTACAAAGTAAAAAACATCGCCCCGACACTGTTGCGCGCCAAAGTTCATTTGAGCCGCACGCCCTTTTTCGGGACTCCTGAGTACGATCGCTCCTGCCTCCGAGGCCTGCTGCACCGTATCATCCGTACTGCCGCCATCCACGACAAAAATTTCCACCACATCACGGCCGCCATGTTGGCGCAAATATGCGACAGTCCGGGCGATGTTACGGGACTCATTGTAAACGGGTATGATGATGGAAATGGTCATGCTGGCAAGGTATGAAAGCGTGGTAAAAACCGGGGCACAAGGCGAAAGGTTGTAGGTAGCGCCCTAAAATGCTTCCTTCAAAGTCAGGTAGGTCGCAAAATCAGACCGCTCATTTCCGGCAAAATCCAACCGTAAATTGACTTTTTCTTTTTTACTCAATCGGAAACGAATGCCGCCGCCATAGGTCAGGTGCGGATTGGTTGAAAACAAATCATGGATCGTCGGCGACACAGCGCCTGTTCCGGCAAAAACCACAAAACCTGCGCGTTTATACACGTTCCGGCGATATTCAGCCTGAAGCATCCACAGGTTTTTATCCCTGAAAATGCCTTCAAAGTACCCGCGCATTTTACGAGGCCCGCCAATAAAAGCCAATTGTTGAAAGGGTACCTCGCTGGTCAGGTGCGTCATCCAGACATTCAGGGCCAGCACGCCTTTTCGGCCTGTTGAGAAATAACCCGCAGCGTCAAGCGATGTCCTGACAAAATTAAAATGACTGCCCAGTTCTTTTCGATTCAAAAAATGCTCGACCTCAATCAGCAATCCGCGTGTCGGGTAAAAAATATCATCCCGGTTGTCATAATTATACAGCAGGCCCGCGCCCGAAATCACCCCTCCCCTGCTGCCGATCAGTTGTCCGCCCGACAATTGTCCGTCGGGGTCAGTTCTTTGCATCCGGTAGTCGTCTAACCAGTACCGCAGGCCCAGATAATGCCCCGGTTTTATCAGACGTAGCACGTTTATTCGCCATCTTGGAAAATTAACATCGTATGTTTCTTCGGCTGCTGTTGAGTTATGATTTCCGATGCCATAAAACAGGTACGTGTATCGGTAATATCCGAGTTCACCGTTGACCTGATTGCGTTCTTTATCCCAAAAAATTTGAAAAGGAAGGTAAAAAAGCACCTGTTTGCGCTGCGTGTAAGCAAAACCCAGTTGCGCTTGCGAGGGGCGCTC
>JADZBJ010000099.1 GCA_020852155.1 Saprospiraceae bacterium
CAAAATTCCCTGCTTAATCGTTTCGCCGGTTCGCTGCTGGACTACCTCAAACCGGTAGAGCAATGGACGCCACGGCATCCGTTCAAGCATGAGGAGAGTTGAATCAATCGAAAATGCCCAAACCTCGCATACTCGCAGCCCTCTTTTTACTGGTTTTATTGCTTGCCTGGCTGGCAAACAGCCTCCTGACTTCTCCTGATCCGAGGCGTGCCCTGCCAGAGACTATCGCCGCCGCGACGCATTTCAAGTCGCCGTTGAAAGCAATGGCTATGTTGGATAAAGACCTTCCCGAACCCTGGCGCTCGCTTTGGCGAAATAGCCTCGGCAAGTATGTCACAGACGACCTGAAAACCCTGGTGCAATTATCTGGTTCGGCTTCTGTGATTACCCAGGCATTGCTCAATGAATCACTGTACATCGGTTATACGCTTCAACCTTCCGATAGCCTGTATGGCTTGTACCTGTTGCGGCTTTCCGACGATATCCGCCTGGATGATCTTTTAAAAAACAATGCGCTACAACCGGCGGTATTTCCTTATTCCTTTCGGGGCCAAACCTTATACAAACTGCGTATTCCCGGCAAGGGAAATCTGGTGCTGGCCAGCCGGGGAAAACTTTTGCTCTTTTCCCGGCAAACGTCCCTCATTGAAGACGCGCTGGCACAAATGGAGAACGGCGGCGGATGGTGGTCAACGGCTCCTGCATTCGGGCAACTGGAAACACACGGTATGTGGCAGACCGTTTTTAAGCCGTCGGCTGTTGATTGGGCCGCGCCTGATTTTTGGAAAGAAACCCCCAAACTCATTGCCGACAATATTCAATGGCTGGGCGTTGCCTGGGAAAATACCAAACCGCCCGTTTGTCTGGTGGGCGCTTCAGGCGGCTTTCAAAGTCTGGCCCGCTGGACGCATGAAAAACGCCACAACCTGAATGCCTTGCAGGCTGTCATTCCGGCTGATCTTGCCGTTGGCGTGAGTGTGTCGGTGTCGCGGTGGTCTTCATTTTTTTCTGCGGCAGGGCGTGATGATAACGAAGACTTTCAGGATTTTGTCAAGCCCTGGTTGGGCAGCGAATATTTTTGGGGCATCACAGCGCCGCGTTCTGACAAACTGCTCTCCGAGCAACTATTGCTTGTTCAACCATCAGATTCGGCAAAAATGCTGGAGAAAATGGCTGGACTGGCGGAAAAAACCGGACTTGTCAAGCATTACGAACATCAGACTTTTGAAATCAGGCAGTACGCACAAGGTAATTGGCTGACACCCCTGGCCGGGTCGCCGCTGATGGCTTTCAGGCAGCCTGTCGTGGCGAATGTAGGCGGCATCGTGGTCATCGCGCCTACGCCTGCCGCTATGGAAACATTAATTGACCAGTATGTTGTCAGCCAAACCCTGAGTTCGAATACCGATTTTTTGCAACTCATGCAGCGTGAAGGCAATGATGCCGGTTTTGCAACGGCGCTGATCAATATGCAACACTTGCCAGCCTTGTTGCAGGCTACGCTCGGTGTTTCGCGTCAAAAATGGATGGACGATGCCGTCGCAACAGGATTGCTGTCTGTGCGCGCAATGGAGCACCAATCCGGCCAATATCGCCTGGAAATAAACGCACAACAGGTAGCCAACACAGCCCAGCAATCTGCTGCTGATATTTTGTGGCAGACGCCCTTGAATGCGGAATGTATCTCACGACCCGTGATTATCGAAATGGGCAATACCAAAACCGTTATGGTTCAGGATGCGACATTTCAACTTTACTGTCTTGACGAAAATGGCCAGATACGCTGGAAACGCCAGTTGGACGGGCCGCTGTTGTCAGAAATAAAAGGGCTTGACCTGATGCAGGACGGCGAGCCGTGGTTTGTGGCCAACACGGCCAGGAGTATTTGGGCCATCAGCAGTGAAGGGGTTAATTTTAATCAATTCCCTTTCAAGTTGCCTTCGCCAGCCGCGTCGGGTATGCTGATTGTGGATTTTGACAACAGCCTGAAATACAATTATTTTTTGGGTGGAAAAGACGGCAAGTTATACGGCTTTGATCGTTATGCTGTGCCGCTTTCGGGCTGGAATCCTGTTGCGCTGACGGGTGAAAATCATGTTTTGAATAGCCCGATAACGCACTTTCAAAATGGCGGGAAGGATTACCTCGGCGCTTTAACCAAAGGTGGTTTTCTGCATGTTTTTGATCGTTTTGGTCATCTTCGATTTCAGCCTGTTTTAATGTCAACAGACCCGCTGGGCGCTTTGCAGGTTGACCGAAATCCGGTAAACCCGCGGTTTGCAGCGATGTCGCAACGAGGCAAAGGTGTTGTTTGCAATCTCCAGGGCAAGACATTTCCGTTGGCCTTGTATGGGGAGCAAGCGCTGCTGGCCCAACTTTCAGGCGATGCCAAAGCCGAATGGGTGACTGTAAAATCACATCAAAGGGTGTCTGTATGGTCATATCCGGGTGGGCAGTTGGAGGTTGTGGCCAATGCGCCATTTCAGGCAACTGTGGATACTGTTTTTAGCCTGGATGCCGGAAAATTTGGTATTCTGGATCGCGCTCGCCGGAAAATATTCGGTTTTAATGCACAGTGCCGGACACTCAACGGATTTCCGTTAGGTGGTTCGACGGCCTTCACAACAGGCGTTTTACAAAAACAAAAAGCCCTTTGTACAGGATTGGCTGCGAGTGTTTGCGCCTATCGTATGCGGTGATGTTTATCATCTTTATTGGTAAAATAAATGCACTTAATTCTTTGATTTTCAATAAATTAGATTTTATTTCTCCTTTTTATTCGCGCTCATCCACGAAACCGGAGAAAAGGGTAGGGGTTTCCGGGAGCGCAATGTGCAAATCCGGCGCATCGTAGCCGGTTTTGTTGAGTTTTTCAGATACTCGATACATAGAGAGCAGGCCGTCGGCGGGTGGCAAAAGCATGGTCTGTGCTTCAGCAGAGGGTAGGGGAGAGAGCCATCGTTCCTGGGCTTCCCGGCTGGGCAGTATTAGCGGCATTCGGTTGTGCAGGTCGGCCATTTCATGGTTTGGGGCCGTGGTGATGATGGTAAATGTGTGCTGCGTTTCGCCGTTGCGCGTCCATTCATCCCATAATCCGGCGAAATAGAGCAAATCGCCGTTTCGGGCCATAATGCGGTAAGGGGCTTTTCGCCCGCCCGGCGCATGACGCCATTCATAAAAACTGTCAGCAGGCACCAGGCAACGGCGAGTGCGCAACGGTTCGCGAAAAGAGGGTTTTTGATCAATACCTTCTGCACGGGCATTAATGAGTTTGCCGCTGTTTTTGCCATCTGCACTCCAATGTGGCACTAATCCCCACGTCATGCTTTGCAGGGTGTTCGGCTGGTCGTTCGTGATAACATAAGCCGCTTGTGTGGGTGCTATGTTAAATCGAATGTTCAGCACGGGCGGCACGTCGGCACGCTTTTCAAGTGCTTTACGCTGTTCTGGAGTAGGTGCGAGGGAATAGCGGCCACACATAGACGCATTGAATTTGGGTGAATAAAAAGTCTGTCCGTAAACTGCAAAAAACGGTGCAATTTTGAGGCTGAAAAAAAGCACATCATGGCCATCAAACGCATCGTCAAAATGACCTTTCAGCCTGAAAAGGTACCGACGTTTATCGAAGAAGTATTCGAACAAAGTAAGGATAAAATCAGGGCATTTCCGGGGTGTCAGCACATGGAGTTACTCCGCAGTACTGAAGCCGCCAACGTATTGTTTACGCTGAGTATCTGGGACTCCGAAAATGCCCTGAATACCTACAGGGATAGTGATTTATTTGCCGCGACATGGGTTA
>JADZBJ010000100.1 GCA_020852155.1 Saprospiraceae bacterium
AACGGGTGCATGAAAATAGCAGAGTCAATGCCCGTAATGTTTTCGTGCATCTGCACCATCGCCTGCCACCAGTACTGCTTGATGTTGTTTTTCAATTCAGCACCCATCGGCCCGTAATCATAAATACCGTTAAGCCCTTCATAGACTTCTGATGATGGGTAGATGAATCCGTATTCTTTACAGTGCGAAACGAGGCGCTTGAATAAATCTTCCGACATAGGGAATGGAGAATAATAGATGGACAGGCAATTTGCCCGTGAATGTTAAAAAAGAGCCGCAAAGGTGCGCAAATCGGCAGAAAAAATGGCGGCTTTTAAAGAAATATTGAAAACCGAATTCAATATTTGATCAGCGGAATCGTACGACCACCTGTTTTTATCCAATATTGTCCGGCCGGGAGATTTCCCAGTCCATCCCAGGTTGTTTCACCCGAAAATATAGTGCGCTCGGCCACCAATTGACCGTCTGATTGATAAAGGGCAATGTTCAGTCGGTCAGATTTTTTGGCATTTGACCAATTCAGGTTGATTTCGGCATCAAAAACGGTCGGCCAAACCTTCAGATCAACAGCATCTGGAAGGACAGAAGCATCAACTGTTTTTTGCAGCACGAAATCCATATTGGTTACGACGCCGGATTGTAAGTTGACATTATCCTGTAATAATGTCTGGTAGCCCAAGGCACTTACTTTAATGGTATATAAGTTCGTTACTGCAATACCTGTTTTATACTGTCCGGCTATGTCGGTACTGTCCAGTTCCGGTGTGCCGACTACCGATACCGTAGCATTTAAGATGGGTTGCCCCGTCAGCGCATCCGAGACTTTACCTTCCAGCCAGGCTGCATGCTGATAAACAGGTTGATAAATGAACAGACCTTCCTGTTTTGCCGTAGCAAAAATGATCCCCGATGGCAGGTAAGGGTCTGCATCCCACACCAGCGAATTGCCCATGATTGTCCAGGCTGTTTCAATCAGGTTGTCGGGGCGCGTCGCATCTACGATGGTCAGGATGCCTCCGTAACTTGGATTGATTAAGAAATTACCTTTTACCCGCACATTATGCACCTCGCGGGCAGGATTGGGGCTGGGAAAATACGTATCGAGCAAGCGAATATTACCCAGATCAGACACATCAAAAGCGCCTAACGGCGTGCTGGGGCGTTCGTCTGTTGTGAAAAGGTAGCGACTATCGTCTGACAAACCCGAATTGTGGTTAAAAGCGCCGGGTGTGGGTTGGGTGGTCATCAACACAGGATTGCTCTTGTCGGAAATATCCACCACGCCAAACTGGCCTTGATAAATTTCGCTGGTCCAGAGCGTATCGCCGCGAATGAATCCATCGTGCACATAATTCGTTGTGTAAAGCCCTTCGATTTGAGGATTCCAGGGATCGTTCAGGTTGGCAATCGTTGCGCCATTGTTCAGATCGCCACCGCCGAAAATGTACAGATAACCATCTTCGGCCTGCACCGCATGGCTCCTGTTGATGGCATTATCATAAGGCGGATGGCCAAACCAGACTTTAGAATATACGGTATCCGGCAATGACCGGAGGTCAACGATCGTGATACCGCTGCCGCCAGCCTCCGAACCAAAATAAGCGAAGCCGCCCCAGGTTTTTATTTCCCGCCAGTTATTAGGCTGTGTATTCACCACAAATTTTTCAACCGGATGCGTGGGGTCATTCAGGTCAACAATACTCAATCCGGCACTGGTACCGACTAAAGCATATTCATTACCGAGACTATCCACATGATGCCAGCAACCAGCCAGTGTTAATGGCTGATAAGGCAAATGACCAATCAGTTGAAGGTTAAGTTGTGCTGACAGGAAGCCAGGGAAAAACAATAGAAACAAGATAAGTGATCGCATAACGGCGTTTTTCCGGTAAAAATAACCAGCCAAACAAGTTTGTTTATTTTTTTTTCAAAAACGCTTGTTTATTCTCTTCGGGTGATAGTACATTTGCACCCACAAAATCGCGGAGTGGAGCAGTTGGTAGCTCGTCGGGCTCATAACCCGAAGGTCGTCGGTTCAAGTCCGGCCTCCGCCACTAAACAGGCCTTGCAGTTTTACACTGTGAGGCTTTTTTTATGCCATGCCTACAACAACCTCCTGGTTATCCATTCATTTTCGTCCCCTTGAAACGCACGACGTTTTTCTGACGCGCGCTTTCAAACCTTTTCTGGCACATTATATATGGCCCACTAAAGGCGCACGCGCTTTTTTTATCCGATATGAAGACGCTGAAGGCCCGCACCTTCGACTTCGTTTCAAGGCTGACCCAGCCTGGTTGACTGAAACACTTTTACCTTCTTTTGAAACATGGATGGCCGACCGAGGCGCCTGGACACAGGAAACCTACCAAGCCGAGCCAGAAAGGTTTGGAGGCAACGATGCGCTTATTTGGGCCGAAGAGCATTTCCATATTTCGACCAGGGTCGTCCTTGACCGCCTTTCGCAAGAACTCTACACCTACGGCGACGCTATTTTTGATGCCTTGCGCATGCACCTGATGATGGCCCATGCAGCGGGCATGCAACGCGAAAATGTTAAAATTTACTTCGAGCGCCTCTGTCTGGCCTGGTTGCCCGTTTTTTTCAGAACCAACGACCAGAATCAAAGCGCAAAAGACCTGATAGAAAACGTTCTGGAAGATTTTGAAAAAAGTTACGCTTCGCAATCCGCAGCCATCTCTCAAGCGCTTCAA
>JADZBJ010000101.1 GCA_020852155.1 Saprospiraceae bacterium
CCGTTCTGCTCTAAGAACAACATATAAACACCGGAAGGCAGATTTTCGAGTGACATTTCATATCGAGTAACGCCGGGTGAAACGGCCTCGTTTTTCAGAATTTTACCTGCCAAGTCGGTCAGGATCAACGTAGCGGCAACAGCAGAAGATTGTTCCAGTTCAATGCTTACCAATCCATCAGTCGGATTAGGGAAAACGTTGATGTACAGCGCATCCGCCTGATTTGAAATTTCGGACGATTCGGTGCGCTCATTTGCGGGGCGTTGCGGGCCGCCGTTGGCGCATCCATTGAAGGCTTGAGCAACGAATACTGACGACGAAGCAGCAATCACTTCAAAACCGGGTTGAAGTAAGACATACCCATTATTCGGGTCGGCGTCCAGGCGAACATCGGCGTTGGAGTTTACCAAACAAGTTGACACTGTTTCAATCCAGGTTTGCGACTGGATCAGGCTGGTGTTCAGGATGCCCGTCAGGGAAACATCTTGCGGACAGCCACAGCCGAATATTTGCGCATAGTTTTCCCCGTCGAGCATACGGGGCAACGCATAAAACAGCGTAGAGCCTCCAAAATAGCCATTGGTCAAAACTGCGGCTGTTGTGGTGGCATATGTGTTGGTTCCGGGTGTGATGCCGATAAGTTGAGTGCCCGATGTCGCATAGATTTTTCCGTCTAATGCGCGCTCTAGCTGGCTGGTTGCGAATGAAGGGTCTGCGATAACCTGCGACGCAACTGGCGTATTAAAATCGCATCGAATAATGCCACTGCTTACACCAAATCCGGCTTCACGAACAGCACTGACCAGAACATGGTTATTATCTTCAAATTCAAGGCCATAAACATTATACCCGCCCGTGAATTCCAGAGGCCTATAACCATAGTTGTTTGACATGGCTCCAGTTGAAGGATTCAACAAGATCCAAAGTAATTCAAACGCATTTCCGGCATCAGACCACATCAGGCGATCACCAGAAGGAGAGATATCTACATCTGTCGGAGCATCACCATCGTTGTATGTTACTACATTTATGAAATTCACACTTGAGCCATTAATGCTGTACTGCTCAACCTCGTCATTTAACACGATGTACCACATTCTTTGTCCGTTTTGATCAGGCTTGCTAACTGTCATGGTCATAAAAGCATTGTCACTCATCGAATAACAATGTGTGGTATACACAATTTGGATACTCCAGGTTGAACCGTTCTTTTTCACACGCGTCACATCAAACACCCAGTCATAATTGTCAGGGCCGCCATTTAACAGAAAATCAAACGACCCGGACAAGACCAGTCTGGCATCGCAATCATTCGGATCCGGGATGATGATGATTTCTTTACCGAGTAAGCCCCAACCGGTGCCGATGACGCCTACCTGCACGCCGGTTGCATCGTGAATTTCATCATTTACCACGTAAAACAACAGGTTTCCCTGCGCGTCATGGGCACTGTTAGTACAATTTACAGGCGTAGCGTATGTGCCGGGCATGGTTTGCACATTCATGCTTGATGTGGTGAAATTAGCCTGCGAAGGAACCAGCGCCCAGTTAGGGTTTTGCGCCGGCAGCGAAGCAATGCCCGGCAATAAAAACACCAGCATTAACCCCAGCCAGTTCAATATTTGATTTTTCATAATTAATTGATTTTCAGGATTAACGTTGTTCACTAGACTGTTTTTTCAGGCGCTCGTTTTCAGCCTCCAATTTTTCCAGACGCTTGTTCAATTCGATGCTGTGCAACGTCAATTCTTCAATTTTGGCCATTTGGCGCGACAACATTTCTGCCAGATCAAGTCCGTCTTTTTCAATTTCGGCTGCTGAAGGAATACCTGGCAGGTGCTTGTTTTCCTGAATGTATTTTTCAACTTCCGATAACGGCTTCAGGTTATACGTTTCTTCAAAAACATAATCCGCCCATTGTGAGGAGCAGTAGTTGGCCACTTTTACTTTTTCAGTCAGGATGCCTTCGCGAACAAACAAGCGATAACCCGGAGCAAATGATGGTTGTGAGCCGCCGCAATCAGCCGGGTCAATACCGATGCCTACTTTGCCGTCGTCTTTCAAAAACATCAGCCAGTTGGCGCCGCCGCCGGTGGTAGGGTTCCAGGGTTGCCAGAAATTCAAACCATGCTGATTCGGTTCGTATTCAATGCCCCAACGACCGTTCGGGTAGGCTGTGCTGCTGACATCATCGCTAAAAAGCAGCATCGCACCGCCTTGCGGGCTCGGTCCTGAAATCATGGCTGAACCGGCGATATGCATTTTGTTCAAAGGAGTTGAAACGCCTACGCCGACATTGCCATTGGCTGCTATACGCATACGCTCGGTGGTGCCGTTTGTCTGGTCAATACGGAACAAAAGGCCATTGTTGGCGGCGGTGGTGCGCAGGTCAATCATACCGTAGTTGGTGTTGGTGTAAAACATGCGCATTCCATTTTGACTTGAATACGTCGGACTGCCGAAAATAATGCTTCCCGCAGTTGTGCCGGATGCAGCATCCAGGCGCATATTGCCGCCGGTGAGGTGCAACCTTTGCGACGGGTTATTGGTGCCAATTCCGACTGATCCGGCTGCCGTAATACGCATACGCTCTGCACTGGATGTTGAAAAGGCCATTGTGTTGGCTAATGGTCTAAAAATGCCATTACCGCCTCCCGCGTCATTCAGGCTGGTGGGGAAAGTAGCGGCTCCGGTAAATCCAATGGCAGGGTTAGCAGCTGTGTTACCCTGGGTCGAAAGGATTCTGCCACCGCCGTTGGCTGGTGCGTATGAGCCCGTACCAGTTATGACCTGCGCGTTGAGGTAAGCAGTTTGTTTGAATAAAATAAGCAGTAAAAAGAGGGGGATTTTTGAAATCAAAGGTTTCATTGTTGTGGTGTTTTTTTGTGAAATAAGATTGTTGAATGCGTTTTTCATTCGATCGAAGCCCCCCTTGAAACCTTACCATCGTTTCACAAAAAAATCGGGTTTCCCGAAATCCGCAGCATTACCGACCTTCGCCGCATGATGCGTTTTGACATTATCACTGTTTTACCTGAATTACTGGAAAGTCCGCTGGGCCACTCCATCATGCAGCGCGCCAAAGACCGCGGTTTATTGGAAGTGCACCTGCACCAGCTGAGGGATTACGCCGAAGGCAAACATCGGCAAGTGGACGACTACCAGTTTGGCGGTGGCGCCGGAATGATTATGAAACCCGAACCCATCGCCGCTTGTATTGAAAAACTGAAAAGCGAACGCGATTACGATGCCATTATTTATGTCACCCCTGATGGCCAGCGCCTCGATCAGGCGATTTGCAACCGAATGAGCATGCTGCAAAACGTCATCATCCTTTGCGGTCATTACAAGGGCGTTGACGAGCGCATTCGCCAGCGATACATCACCCAGGAATTGAGCATCGGCGATTACGTCCTGTCGGGCGGCGAATTGGCCGCAGCCATTATCGTAGATGCCGTGGGCCGATTGATTCCCGGCGTACTGAATGATGAAACATCGGCGTTGTTCGACAGTTTTCAGGATGATTTGCTCGCGCCGCCAGTCTATACGCGTCCGGCTGAATGGGAGGGAATGCCTGTGCCGGAAGTGCTGCTGTCAGGGCACGAACGAAATATTGACGAGTGGCGACACGAACAAAGCCTGCTTCGAACCCGCGAGAGACGCCCCGATTTGCTTGAAAAATATGAAAAAGGGTAGGGAAGTGGCGCGTTTTAAACGCCAGCCGCTACATTTACCCCTGTAAAATTGCTAACGCCCGCTTATGATAACTTTCCGCCCGTTTTACGGCCTTGTATTCCTGTTTGCTCTTGCCCTGAATCTTAACCTCAATGCGCAGGATGCGCCTGTTGCAGAAATGCGCGGCGCCTGGATCGCCACAGTCGCCAATATTGACTGGCCCTCCAAACCAGGACTTACTCCCGACCAACAAAAAATTGAATTCGACAGCATCCTGGATGTGCTGAAAGCCATGAACATGAATGCCGTGTTTGTGCAAGTGCGCCCCGCAGGCGATGCCTTTTATAAATCTGCCAGCATCCCCTGGAGTAAATACCTGACAGGGAAACAAGGCGTCGCTCCCGGCGACTCGACCTACGACCCGCTGGTACACATGATTAAAGCCGCCCACGAACGCCGCATGGAGTTTCACGCATGGCTGAACCCTTACCGCGCTACGTCTGATCTGGACACCGCCAGCCTCGATGCGCGCCACCCGCTGCGGGCCTTGCCTGCCGAGCGGAAGCGACAGTGGTTTTTCAGGTATGGCAACAAGTATTATTTCAATCCGGCCAGCCCGTTGGTACAACAATACCTGACGAATGTGGTGAAAGACCTCGTTATCCGCTACGACGTGGATGGTATTCACTTCGATGATTATTTCTATCCGTACAAGGAAACCGGGCAAAATCTGGACGATTACAATGAATTTGCCGCCGATCCTCGCAATTTCACCAATGTTGAAGACTGGCGCAGGGACAATATCAACCGACTGATTCAGGGCGTTTCGACAACCATCAAAAAGACGAAACCTTATGTAAAATTCGGTATCGGCCCGTTCGGCGTGTGGCGTAACCGCGACCGCGACCCCATCAATGGCTCTGATACGCGTGCCGGTATTACTTGCTACGATGATCTGTATGCTGACGTGTTGCTTTGGATGCGCAATGGCTGGATTGATTACGTCGCGCCGCAACTGTACTGGAGCATCGGTTTTGCTCCGGCGGATTACCAGAAATTGGTGGAATGGTGGGGCAAAAACACCTACGGTCGCCAGTTGTACATAGGCCATGCCGCCTATAAAATCAACAATGCCGCCAACGACCCCAACTGGAATAAACCCGATGAAATCAGTCGTCAAATTGCCATGAATCGCAGTAATGCTGCCGTTAATGGTAGTATTTTCTTCTCCACCAAATCACTGCTGCGCAATCCGAACGGTATTCAGGATACGCTGATCGGAAGGGTTTACGCCAATCAGGCCCTCGTGCCAGGCATTCCATCCCTGGCGTCAGCGCCGCCTGCTACGCCGCAAATTTGTCGCGTTGACGGCGACGAAAACGCCGTAAAACTAACCTGGAATATTTGCGAGTTGTTGTCTGGCGAAGAGTCGCCATACTACTTTGGTATTTACCGCTTTGAAGGCGAGAAAATCGGCGAGTTCAAAGACCCGCGCAACCTGCTCAATATCACGGCGTTTGACAACGAAAAATGGTACTACGAAGACCAGACAGCCATTCCGGGTGAGTATTACACCTACGTCGTCAGGGCGTTCAACCGCGCCAATGTGGAGAGCTATTCCAGTGAACCGGTTTTTGTGAAGAAAACGCAGAAAAAAGCGAAGAAAAAACGCAAATTCTGGGGCTACTTGTTTGGTTAAACAGGTGCTTCAACCGCATGGAAATCATAGACCTGAGTCAGGAAATATACGCTGGCATGCCTGTTTTTCACAGCCTGCCAGCGGTAAAGATCAGTGTACATGCGACCCATGAACAATGGGCCGGTCTTGATGCGGCTGAAACGGCTACGCCCAGTGTTTTAAAACTGGACATGAGCGAACATACTGGCACACACGTTGATGCCATCAGTCATATGGGTCGGCCCTATGCGACACAGTCCATTGACGCCATGCCCTTGACGATGTTCTACACATCGGCTTTTTGTCTTGATTTTTCGCATAAAACCCCTGGAGCGTTTATCAGCGCCCATGAAATAGACCTCGCTTGTCGGAATGCCGGAGAGGCGCTCAGGGAAAACGATACGGTATTGATTTGCACCAGACACTACGAGCGATATTTCAATACCCCGCTCTGGCCCAATGGACCGGGACTAACAGCCGAGGCAACGCGTTTTTTAGGCGAACATAAAATAGCCGCATTTGGCGTTGAAACTATGTCGCCGGGCACCCCTAAAGTCAGCAACAGGGCGGTGCACGAAATTTGCGGTGAGTTGGGCTTTACGCATTATGAAAACCTCGTCAATCTTCATCTGCTCGTCGGGAGAGGCAGGTTCCGTTTCATTGCATTTCCATTAAAAATCAGGGGCGGCACGGGTTCTCCGGTGAGGGCTGTGGCGGTGTTTGAGTAAATGCCTTTTCTCTGACCAAACACTCCATTCCAATGCGCCACCAACTTCCAATTACTCACATCGCACTCCGATCAATTTTCCTGAAAAAACACAGCCTGTTTGGGTTGTTGTGCCTTTGCTGCCTAACCCTGAAAACACAGGCGCAAAACAACGCCCGAACAAACCTGAACAATCAGGTTCAGTACATCCAAACCACTAATCAGGCGGTGGAGCGCATGATCGAAAGCACAGGTGAAATCTATCCGAAAGTTTTGAGTGCTACGACTGGAAAAGGACGCGTCTGGATCAATTATCAATGCCCTTACCGCGACGAGCCATATTATCGCACCCAGGCGCAAAGCCAGAGCGGTGCTCAGGGCCAGCAACTTAAAACAGAATCAGCCGCGTTTCAAACGGCTTTTGATGCCCTGGTGGGTCAATGCCAGTCGCTGGATACTTATTTCAAATTAGA
>JADZBJ010000102.1 GCA_020852155.1 Saprospiraceae bacterium
CCGAAGTGCAGAACGTCCGAACAGATGATCTTCCGGCAGGGCTGTACTTTATCGTCATCGCTCGCGGCAACGAGATTGTAGCGAGTAAACGGGTGGTGGTGCAGCGGTAGTGGTTGCTTTTGTTTACCGCCCGCTCCGGTCAATCACCGTTGCGCTGGCCTGTTGCGTGGCAAACATCTGCACATCCTGAATATTCACGTGTGGCGGTTGGGTCACCATGAAATAAATCACCTCGGCCACGTCGCTGGATTTCAAGGGTTGGAAATCGTTGTAAATTTTGGCGCGTTCTGAATCTCCATCAAAACGAGTGAGCGCAAACTCCGTTTCTTCCACGTGTCCGGGACTCACCTGACTGACCCGGATATTATGCTTGTGCAAATCAAAACGCATGGATTTGGTGAGCGCATCCACGGCGAATTTCGTTGCGCAATACACATTCCCGTTCGGGTAGGCTTCCTTGCCCGCGCTGCTGCAAATATTGACAATATGTCCGCGACGACGCGCGACCATGCCGGGCGAAATGCAGCGTGTTACGTACAGCAGTCCTTTTACATTGGTGTCCACCATCGTTTCCCAGTGATCAAGTTCACCCTCATGGATTGGCGCCAACCCTTTGGCCAGGCCTGCATTATTCACTAAAATATCCACCTCCTGCCAGCCTTCGGGCAGAAAATCCAGGGCGGCAGAAACAGCGCCCTGATCCCGCACATCGAAAGGCAGCACCAGCACCTCTGCCTGATATTCCGTCGAAAGGCGGCTTTTCATCTCCAGCAAACGCTCTAACCTGCGACCAGTCAGGATGAGTTTGTAGCCTCCTTTTCGGGCAAACAGTTCAGCCGTCGCGCGGCCGATACCGGAAGTCGCGCCAGTAATCAAAACCACAGACTTGGGCAGTGTCGGCTTTTCAGGCGCTAACACCGGTGCAGGCGTCGGTTCAACAACGACGGGTGGCGGTGGTATTACAGGTTCAGGTTCAACGATTGGCGGTTCAGGTTGCGCTGTTTCAATGTGAAACGACGCTTCATTTTCTGGTGTTTGAAGCGAAGGATCGTTGTTGGCGGCTTGCTGATAATACGAACTGGCTAGTTCCTGATCGCCCTGTTGAAGGGAAAGTTGCGCCAAAGCCATCAACACTTCAGCGTCATTCGGGCTTTGTTCCAGGGCTTTTTGCAAGTAATGAGCAGCCGTTTCGCGATAGTCGCGCAGGTGTTCGGCGGTCATCAGACCCAGTTTTTTATACAGGCCGGGGCGGTCGGGTTCTTGCTCGGCAGCCCTGTCCCAGCAGTATTTTGCAAACAGGAAATCGCCTTTTTCAAAAGCCATTTTCCCCATTAAATCATAGGAGTCCGATTCGCTGCTGGACATTTCCGGCTCGGCGGGTTGTTCCACTGGCGGCGGCGGGTCATTGGGCGTAGCCCGTTGCAGGGCCACTTGCAGGGCTTCATTTTCAGGAAACTGCGTTGCCGCAGCGGTAAGTAGTTCGAGTCCGCGTTCGGTTTGGCCCCGGTCCATCCAGAACCAGGCATCACGGATGGTAGCTTCTACTTCTTCCACAGAAATTTGCGTGGAAACGTCCGTGGCCGGGGTAATCTCATCCTGAGTCAGGTCGGCGATATGCCAGGGTGAGGCTTCGTCATCAAAAGCGGGGATAATTTCCGGCGTTTCAATCGGTTGAGGCGTTAGCAAGCCACCTGTCAGGTGCGTGTCGGGCAAAGCGGCGGTCGGAGGAATGGCGTCTGACGTTGGCTCTTCTTCCACATGGGCGACTTTACGGAACTGCCCGTGCCAATCCTGCAAACCGAAGGCTGAAAAGAAGCGTTCAAAATCGTTGGCTTCAAAATCTGCCCAGGTGATATAACCAGCCTCGCGGATGGCCGGGATGATTTCGCCGATGTGGTTGGCCACAGCCCGCGCGGCATCCAGTTCGGCCTCCATTTGCGTCCTGTCCAGATTGCTTTTTTCGTGCAGGTTATCGCTGAGGTTCAGCCACGCATTTTGCCACCAGGTCATGTAGTGCAGCGCATTCACCATGCGGTCAATTTGCGTATGCACGGTTTGGCCATTTTCATCAACACCGTCTGCCAGCACGATGAGGTATGGGCCGCTTGCGATTTTCGCCTGAAAAGCAGGCAAAAACTCGGACAATGCCGCCTGATTTTTCAGAAAATTATCTGTCAGCAACAGCAACATCGGTTCGCTGCTGTCGCGAAGTGAAGCGGCAACAGCTACGCCATTACCCGTGCGAATGTGCTCGAAAGGAATGCCGATTCGGCCCAGTGACTGCTCGATGTGTTGCGCTAAGTCCTGGTTTTCATGGCAGTAAGTGAGCAATATCCTGTTCATAATGTTGGCGTGGTTGGGCGTGATCATTACTGGCAAAGCGTACGCATCGTTTTTTCAAAATCGGCTTTAAAATCGGCGTATTTTGAAGTAGCTGGTCCGTCGAAGCCCGTATGCACCTTGACGACGCGATTTTGCTTGTCAAGAATCAGCATGGTCGGGAAAGCCGTTACTTTATCCAACACCGGGAAAAAGTTGGCGGCTTCTGCGCGGTCGGCTTTGCCGGCATATACTATGTCAAATGGTATGCCCATTTTTTGTTTGTAATTGCGCAAGTGCGCATTGGCCTGTGCGGCGTCGGCGTGACGCTCGAACGAAAAGCCGGTTATAGCCATTTGCGTAGCCAAATCGGGGTGTTGCGCGAGGAATTCTTTTAGGAAAACCTGCTCATCGCGACAATTCGGGCACCAGGTACCCATGATGGTGAAAATTTTCACTTTACCATCGTATTTCGGGCCTGGAAAATTCAGCGTCTGGTTGTCCGGTGTTTGAATAGAGAATTTGACCTCGCCGTTTCCTTTGGCTTTTGCGATGGTATCGGCGTCGGCCAGGTGGAAATTCGGGTCTTGCCATGACGTGAACAGGGTTTTGTAGCGGTGGCCGCTTCTGAATTCGCCGTTCAGGCTGTCTTTGCCGATGCTGCCGGAAAACATAAAGGCATGAGCGCCATCAAAACTGGACATAAAGAACTTGCGCCCTTGTACAGTCCCTTCCAGATAGCGATAATCGCCCGTTTCGGTGCGGAAAGTACCGGTGAGCCGATTCCCTTCCTGTTTGAATTCGCCGATGGCTTTTTCCTGTTCGGCCTGATCTACGCCGAAAAGTGTGGCCCATTGGCCTGTCAGGTCGCGCACTGGCGTTTCCTTCAGGTTGGTAAAACGGTAGTCGCGCGCGGCGTGGGCGTAAAAGGGAATGCGGTAATCTTTTTTGGTGGGCACGATCCATTCGCCGCGCATAACGCCGCCGCGAATTTCGGTGTGAATCCAGGTTTGATATTCCGGAAACCAGAAATTCATCGTGTCGCGCGCCTGCGAGCGGTCGCGGCCGTACTGAATACTATCCACGCGAATCCGTTCGTCGCCATTGATGATTTCGAGGTAAAAACGCTCGTTGTCAATGTATTTCACTTCAAAATTAAAAGGCAATTCGCCGGGTTTGAACTGTTCATAAAGCAGCGTCACGGCGTCTTTGTCTTCTGCCGGTACGCGATAAGGTTCCAGTTCCAGCACGCCGCGCCAGATGCCTGGCGCTACCCTGGTGAATGAGTTGTCGGCCGTAATACAGCCGGAGAGCAAAAGCGTCAGGGCAATGCCGAAAAACGTTGTAAATATTGATAAAATGCGCATAATCAAGATTTTAGAGTGGTAAGAGGTTAGCGGTTAGTGATTAGTTTTTATCAACATTTACACACTAAAAAACTAATCACTTACCACTAATCACTTACCACTAATCACTCCTCCTCGGCATCTGCTTCAAAGACGAGGTTGTTTTTATTGTCCATTTCAAAAGGTTCCTCAAACTTGTCGAGGCTGAAGTCGGGGTCCCAGGTCCATAGTCCCTGTTCGTATTCGCGGGTCATCAGGGCGAGGTTTTTTCGGTGTTCTTCTTGCAGGGAGCGTTTGAAGGGATAACGATCCCAGAGAGAATTTTCATCGAAAGGCACCTTGGTAGCGATGCTTTCGCGCAAGGCAAAGATGTAAGCCAGGGCTTCGGTGCGGCGTTTGAGCCATTCGTTGATGGTCATCGACGGGTCGCCGTGGCCAGGTATCAGTTTCGTAAACCAGTTGCGGTCGTGAATCAGGGTTAGTTTTTCCAGGGTTTCGACATACGCGTTGCTGCTGTCGTAGATGAACGGAAACTCAATATTGCTCAGGTAATCACCAGCGATACAAATGCCGAGTTGCCAGATGACCACCATCATGCCGTCGGCTGTGTGGCCCGGCGCCTGGTAAAAAGTCATTTTAGTGTGGCCTTGCCGATACTGGACGCCATCGCGAAAAACAAAGAACGAACCTTCGGGATATTGGATCGGATAGGGCCTGGTGATGTAAAAATCGTCGTCAAACTTGCGTACGGCCTCAAGGGCCTGCTCTTTATCCGGATTTTCTGCCATGACTTTGGACATAAAAACCCGGTCTGGATTAAAGGCTTTGTAGCCCGCAATATGATCATAATCACTATGGGTAAAAATCAGGGACAAGTGACGTTTGCCTCGAATAGTATCCACATAACGACGAATTTCGAGCACTTCATCGGGTAAAAGTGCAGGGTCAACGACGATTACTGCATCGTCGGTACGGATCACCGTCGTGTTCGTTTGAAATAGCGCGCTCTGAAATATAGTGACGCCTGGATCCCGGAAGATAATTTGCATATACGATTGACTTGGAACGATGGGCTTAGAGGTTGTTTAAAATTCCCTTAGTGGTTCTTCGAATCCAGCAGAGAAATTTAAACAACCTCTTTAGATGCCTGCCTTTTCTCTACCTTTGCGGCACTTTTAAAACAGGCTGGCAAATGTACGCAACTGCGACAGACCGCCACCGCCCCTTTTTATTCAATTTTCATGGGAAATGTTGTTGCAATAGTCGGTCGCCCGAATGTCGGTAAATCTACCTTTTATAATCGTCTGGTTGGCAGCAGAGATGCCATCACAGACGACTTCTCAGGAGTAACACGCGATCGCAAATATGGTTTTTGCGAATGGAACGGAAAACGCTTCACCGTTGTAGATACCGGAGGTTTTGTTCATGGCTCGGATGACTTATTCGAATCCGAAATCCGCAAGCAAGTACGCGTGGCCACCAACGAGGCCACGGTCATTCTTTTTATGGTAGATGCGCAAACCGGCATTACCGACCTCGACGAAAGCATCGCCAAATGGCTGCGTCGCAGTAATAAATCTGTTTTTTTGGTGGTCAACAAGGTGGATACCCACCGAAGCATGATGGAAGCCAATGAATTTTGGGGGCTGGGATTTGAAAACACGTTCTTCATTGCTTCGATCAGCGGCAGTGGTAGCGGAGACTTGCTGGATGCCGTGGCTGAAATTGTGGAAAATATCGAACCACTCGAAACTGAGTTGCCCAAATTTGCCATCGTAGGTCGCCCTAACGTCGGCAAATCCAGCCTCATCAATGCATTGCTCGGTGAAGACCGCAATATCGTTACGCCGATTGCCGGTACCACGCGCGACCCGATTCACTCGACGTACAACAAGTTTGGAAAGGAATTTATCCTGATTGATACCGCCGGTATTCGCAAAAAAACCAAAGTCGAGGAAGACCTCGAATTCTACTCCGTTATGCGCGCCATCCGTGCGGTGGAGGAATCAGATGTTTGTATTTTGGTCATTGACGCGATGCAGGGACTGGAAGCGCAAGACCTCAATATTTTGAGCCTGGCGCAAAAACGCCACAAAGGCATCGTCGTGCTGGTGAATAAATGGGATTTGATTAATAAGGAAACCAATACCGCCCGCGATTACGAAGCAGCCATTAAAAAACGCATGGCGCCGAATGACGATGTGCCTGTTTTGTTCATTTCCGTGTTGGAAAAACAACGCATTTTCCAGGCCATCGAAGCGGCGCTCGAAGTGTACGCCAACCGCACACGCCGCATCAAAACAGCCGAACTGAACGAGTTCGTCCTGGAAGCCGTTGAACGTGTACCGCCTCCTTCCGTGCACGGACGTTACCCAAAATTCAAGTACGTCACGCAACTGCCCACCCACTACCCTTCTTTCGCCTTCTTCGTGAATAACCCGAATTGGGTGCGCGACTCTTACAAGCAGTACCTCGAAAATCAACTGCGCAAGCAGTACAATTTTAAAGGGGTAACGATGGAGATTTACATGAGATCAAAGTCTTAGAGGTAAGAGGTTAGTGATTAGTGGTAAATTTTTTTACAACATGTTGATTATGAAAAACTTACCACTAATCACTAACCGCTAACCGCTCATCACTAATCACTTAAAAATTGTCGTAGTAGGTATAATCTTTAGTGATTTTGCCGTCTTTGATCTCGAAGATGGTGCAGATGGGCAATTCAAACCTTTTGCCGTCGGGGCCTGTACCGGATGAAATAAACTCCACGATTATGTGATCGTTGGATGGGTACATTTTCACAATTTTGTCCTGCACATCCGGGATCGCTTGTTGTAATTCCTGGTATTTTTTTACGATTTCAGCGCGGGTCATTTGAATCGGTGAGGTTTCAAATGACGGGTCTTTCATTTCTGCTGTTTCTGTGTAGCAAGCGGCCATTTTTTCCCAGTCGTGCTGGTTGAAATGCTGATAATACTGCTCGACCAAGGCCTTGTTGGCCTGTCCGTCGTCTTTGACGGGCGTGGGCGCCGAAGGCTGCTGCGGTTGGCATGATACGAAGTAAATTGCGAATAAAAGGAGGAGGTTACGCATATTGGAAAAGGTTAGTTGAAGCGTCAAATTTCAAGGTTTAGCAGGACATTTTCAAGGGTGTTGGTAGATAAAACCTTGCTTTTCGTCAAATGGCTCAGGAATAGAATCTATAAGTTTTGCGATCTTGTAACGCACTGCACGATTGCAGCGTCTTTCTGTAAAAAACAAGATATGATCCGAACATACCACTTTGCATCGCTTTGCTTTTTCCTGATTTTCTGGCTCAATATTCTTGGCAGCCAAAACATTGTTCCCAACTTAAAAAACGAACTGGATGGCCTGCTGGAAAAAGCCTACGCTGCCGATGGCCCTGGCGTGGCGGTTCTGGCAGCGCGCAAGGATCAGATTATCTATCAGGGTGCGCGCGGCATGGCAGACCTGGAAATGAATGTTGCCTTGAGGACAGACCACATTTTCCGAATTGGTTCTGTCACCAAACAATTCACGGCTGCGGCTATTTTGCGGCTGGCTGAACAAGGTAAACTTGACTTACAGGACGATATCACCCGATTTATCCCGGATTATCCAACGCAGGGTAAACACATGACCATCGAACAGTTGCTCACGCACACTTCCGGCATTAAAAGTTATACAGAAATGCCGGAATGGGATAAAATGACCCATCGAAAGGACTTTACGCCTGCCGAACTGGTGGATTTTTTCAAAAATCAGCCCATTAACTTCGAGCCGGGTACAAAATGGAAATACAACAATTCCGGCTATGTTTTACTCGGCTATATCATCGAAAAAATCACAGGAAAAACCTACGGCGAATACATCGAAGAGCAGTTTTTCAAGCCGTTGAATATGAAGGATTCCCGTTATGACCAAACGAGCGACATCCTGAAAAACCGCGCCCGTGGCTATGCGCGGTCAAATGATGACAACCACTACCTCAACGCTCCCTACCTGAGCATGACACAACCCTATGCGGCCGGGTCACTGCTTTCGACCGTTCAAGACCTGATGATCTGGACGCGCGCGTTGCACAGCGGAAAAGTATTGCAACCCGCTTCGCTCAATAAAGCCTTTACGCCACACATTTTACCCGATGGCGCCAATACATACTATGGTTATGGCCTGGTGATTGGCAACATGTACGGCAGCCCCACAGTCGAACACAGCGGCGGTATTCACGGATTTGTCAGCAATCTGGTGTATTTGCCGCAGGAAGAAATTTGCATCGTGCTGCTTTCCAATTGCGATTGCCAACCGCTGGGCGATCTGACAGAGAAAATCGCCGCAAAAATCATGGGCATCAAATCGCCGCCTGACCCCATCGCCGTTGCAGCAAACGATCTCGAGGTTTATACCGGCGTTTATCAAGATGACAAAAATGAGGAACGAATCCTCATGCTGGAAAACGGTTCATTGTTTTCCAAACGCAGAGGCAGCGCAAAAATCAAGTTGCAGCCTTATCAAAAGGACCGCTTTTTTATAGATGATTCGCCCGTTCGCATCACATTTACCCGTGCCGCCGACAACAACAAAATGGTCACTGGCTTGCTGTTCAGCGACCGAAAATCAGATCAAAAAAAGTGGATTAAAGTCAGCAACGTCATACCGCAAGCGCCCGTTGCCATCACACTGACAACCCAACAAATACAGCCGCTGCTAGGTGAATATCAACTTCTGCCAGGGTTTAATATCACCATCACCAACGAAGGCCAACGCATCTTTTGTCAGCCCAGCGGACAGGATCGCATGGAAATTCTCGCTGTCACACCGCTCCGTTTTATGATTAAGGATGATGACGCCGAACTGGAATTCAGTGGCGATAAAGATGGTTCGATCAACAAATTGATACTTTTTCAGGACGGGCGGCAGATACCCGGCCTGAAGGTCAAATAAAATCATCCATTGCGATGATGAAAGTCACTTAGCATAACTTTTACGGCTCCGTAACTTGTCAACTTTATCAACCATAGTAATTTCCGATATGGCTAAAGCAAATCATGAAATCCTGAAAAACATAACACGCCCGGTGGCTGAAGGTGATGTCGTTGGCGGCGAAACCTTGCAAGAGGCACAAGAAAAGACAGTAACGCGCCGCGTCAGGGCCAAGGTTAACAAAGAAGCAGCGGCCCTCGAAGACATTATTGAGCGCGCCGCAGACGATAAAAAAACAACGGCTGAGGATTACCTGAAAAGTTTCCCGCAGGAAGAGCGCCAACTCATCCTGCAAATTTTGCTGGATGAAAATAATCAAAACAAATCCGGCAAAATCCATCCTGATGAAGAACTGTCGGGCGACTGGCGCAACGGAGGTTA
>JADZBJ010000103.1 GCA_020852155.1 Saprospiraceae bacterium
CTAAATATTGGGTCACATAAATCTGACCATCAGGAGCCAATTGCATTCTAGTACATGTATATTGTAATGAAGTAGAACTATTTTCAATACCACCAATGATAACCGCACTAGCGCCCAAGTCATTCGCTTGAAGGTCGTACTGACGGATCCTTACAGATGTAGAAAGGTACAAAAAACGTGAATTAGGTGAAAATGCCACGCCAAAAGCCTCCAAGGGGCCAGAATCATAAAGACTCCAAGTACGGATATTATAAAGCGTGCCAGTTGAGCGATCAAAATCGGCCAAAACCACCAATCCAGAGGCAAAAAAGCAATATTTAGTGCCATCCGGGGAAAAGGCTGCTTGCGTAGCAGTAGCGTAAGCATACGGACCTAACTCCTGATATTTGGGAGCAGACGGGCCATCTTTCGTCCATTTTACAATATGTACGCCGCTAATCAGGTCCAACTCTGCTGTTGGTATTACAACCCACCAATCCTTGCCGTTTGCATGGCGGACAGCTGCCATATAGGGATTTATAGTATCATCCGTAATCAGAGCTTGGTTTTTATTTACGATGGCTCCCTGTCCGTTATTTTGAGCAAGATCAATAGTAGTGTATAGTATCTCTGAACCATTAAACAATTCATTACCTAGGCTATGGTGGATTAGATCAATAATTTCAGGTTTTTCTGGTCGTGGCAAGAAAAAACTAAGCTGTAACGGGTAGCCTTTTTCTACGCCTTCGCAGTACATATCACGTTGTGTTCCTATGTTAATATCTGCCCCATTAGGCAATATCGTATTATCAACCACATCATATAAGCTGCACCCATCAAAGTATATACGGAACTGACCTAATGAGTCTGACAAGCTAGATAAACGAGTTTCGCCAACATTCGGAAGTATTCTGTAAGATACTTTTACGGGTTGAAAATTGAAATCTAATAGGCTTCCGCCAAATTCACTATCGGGGCCAGTAGAATAGTACCCTAATAGCCAATTATAATTATATTTTGCTTGGGCGAGTATATCGCCCAAGCAAAATGCAAAAAAGAAACTCAAGACCAGACACTTTTTATTCATTCGTAATCATTACCTTCAATGTAACCGTATCTTCAGGGGAAGACACTTTGATAAAATAAATGCCTTGATTATCAATCTTGAAAAAGATATTTTGCGAAGTGCCATAGTCTAAGAGAGCGTGTTCGGAAATCGGATTTTAGTCTGCTTTATAACAGAGAGGTTTAAAACTCGCTTGATCGCCCCAATATTTAACTCATGTACTTCTATAATTCGTGAAATGATGCAAGAAATCAATACACGGTTTGCTTTTCTGGAGAAAATTATTGAAGAAGAACGTAGCCAAAATAAGAAGTTGCTTGACGCAGTTCTCTCCAAATAAACAAAAATTTGATACCCAAAACGTCGTGTAGCGACCAAATTACATCTGCCCAAGCTGGATGACACCTCCTATCTTGCAGCCTCATTCTCATTCCAAATATTTCATGAAACGGTTACTCACGTTCCATATTTTCCTCATCCTTTGCTATACTTTATTAGCCCAGAGCGAAGCGCCACAATCCTATCCGCCATCTGTGTCACAAGGCGAATTACTCGGCGTTATTCCCGCACTGCGCGATTTAACACCTCAAACCTCCTTATCACACGCGCCCTACCCCAAGGGCTGGAAAAAGAGCAATTATTTCTTTTCCAATGAAATCCGCAATCACGACGCCCAGCCCAAAGGCGGCGACCCGCTGGCTATCCCTAAAAATGGCACAGAAAGCAGTGGCCCGCAGCTTCAGCCCGGCTTCAACATAGAAGGCTTACGCGATCCGTTTGGCGTTAGTCCGCCAGACCCGACAGGCGATGTCGGTAAAAACCACTACGTCCAGATGGTGAATACATCCGGAGGATCATGGTTTCAGGTTTGGGACAAAAACACCGGCGAATCGGTGTACGGCCCTGCCCTGACCAGCACCATCTGGGATCAGGTAAATTCAGGCAGTATCGGCGACCCCGTGATCCAATATGACCCCGCAGCCGAGCGCTGGCTGATGATGGAAATGAAAAATTTTAGTGAAAATGCACTTCTGGTTGCCATTTCGGACGATAGCGACCCAACCGGCGGCTGGAAGGCGTACAGTTTTCAAACTGTTGGTTTTCCAGATTACCCGAAACTTTTCGTCTGGAACAACGCCTATATGGTGACCACCAATGAAATTGTCAACAGCAATGTCTGCTCCGGGTTCGCCCTCGAACGAAGCGCATTGCTGGCCGGCGCACCCACGTTCAAAATCTATCGTTTTGTGATGCCCAATTTCGGAGGCATCCGTTACCAACCTGCCATCTGCGCCGACTGGGAAGGTGGCCCGCCGCCGCCTGCCAACAGCCCAGGCTATATTTTCAGGATGTACGACGACAGCTGGAATGGCGGCGCCGACCAACTGCAAATCTGGGAGGTTAATATCAACTGGTCAACACCGGGCAGCAGCAATATTTCCGGCCCTAAAGTATTATACCCGGCGCCATTCGAATCCCGCGTTTGCTTCGGACAAGGCCTGTTTGACTGTATCGAACAACCCGGCGGCAATCAGGCGCCACGCCTGACTGCGCTGGAAAACATCCTGATGTACAAAGCGCCGTATCGAAATTTCGGCAGCCATGAATCGGTGGTTTTTAACCAGATTTCCGATGTTTCAGGTCAGGAAGGTGACGGTGGTGACGCTGCAGCACGTTGGTATGAATTGCGCAAGGAACCGGGCGGCGACTGGAATATTTACCAGCAAAGCACTTATGCGCCAGACCTGACCATTAACCGGTTTATGGGCAACATTTCACAAGACGAACGCGGAAACATTGCACTGGGCTATTCGCGCGTCGGGCCGAATACCTATCCCGGTCTGGGCATCACCGGCCGGCGCCTCGCCGACCCGTTAAACCTGATGTCCATTGATGAATATATTCTGGCAACAGGTCAAACTAACCATGCCAATGACTCCCGTTGGGGTGATTACTGCAGTATGTCTGTTGACCCTGTTGATGGCAAGACGTTTTGGTTTACAGGCGAGTACCAGCCGTCAGGCGCGGATTGGGGTACGCGTATTGGCTCCTTTCAGATCGTTCGCGACCCATACGATATCACCCCGCGCCGCTTGATCTCACCTGTTTCATCGGCCTTACTGAGCAATGCCGAACAGGTAAAAGTCAGCATTTTCAATGGCGGTTTGAACACAGCGACCAACATCACCGTGTCATTGCAGATAGATGGCGTTCCAATTGCCACCGAAAACGTTCCCGGCCCCATAGCGCCGGACAGCGCTCTGGTGCACACATTTGCGCCAACAGTATCATTCGCAACCCTGGGCCAAAACTATCAGGTGCGCGTTGTGGCCAAATGGCAGGAAGACATTTTTGACCGGAATGACACGCTGTATACGACTGTCACCAAGTTGACCTCCAATGACGCACAAATTGCAGGGGTAACTGAAATGAGCGGACTGGTATGCGGTACAGCCAAAGAGTTTGGATTGATTTTGCGCAACGCTTCGGGCTTGCCCATGACTTCGGCGCGCATTTTTTATCGTCCGAACATCAACCAGCCTTATACCATCTATGACTGGACGGGCAATTTAGCGCCCGGGCGCCGGGACACCATACCGCTTTCATTTGACGGAATCGTGGAAGGACTGAACGGGTTTGCGGCATATAGCGTGCTTCCGAACGGACAATCCGATCAATTTACAGCCAATGACACCCTGAAGTTCAAATTCTATGGCAACCTCGACGGCAACTACCTGACAGCAGTTGCCAATACTAAGTTTGGTCTGCTCAACTGGGAACTCCGCTCTTTATCCAACAGTATCCTGGCCTCTGGTCAGCTGTCGCAGGAAAACACATTTGATGAAATTTGTACTGAAGATGAAACCTGCTACAAACTGCGCCTGAAATCTGCCACGCTGGCTTGGGAGGGCAATTTTAAACTACTGGATATTTTTGGCAATACGCTGGCCGAAACGACTGTGGCCACCAATGAAGTAGCCTTCGATATTTTTAATTTTTGTACGCCTGAAAGGTTTCCTGTTGACGCCGGCGCGTGGAACATGGTCGGCCCGAACACCTCAACAGACCTGGGCAGCAATGAACCTGTAACGGCTCGCTTCCGCAATTTTGGATTGACCGAATTAGTCAACCCCGAATTCGCATGGCGTTTGGATAATGGCGCCTGGCACACAGAAACCTACAACGGCACCCTGGCGCCGGCGCAAACCGTTGAATATACTTTCCAGCAAACAGCAGACCTGAGCGAAGCCGGCAGAAACTACCAGTTCGAATTCAGAACAAACATCGCCAATGATGCGCAACCTGAAAATGACACGATTATCCGAAATGTCATGCACCTGCACCAGTTGGATGCCTGGATGACTGATTTGGGTATTTATTCTGGTTGTACGCCGGGCGACACCATGCAGATCAAGGCCATTGGCCGAAATAATGGACAAAATGCCATCGAACGTATTGTGCTGCAAACGACCATCAATGACGTGTACGTTCGTCGTGACACCTTTGATTTTACCAACGAGCCCATTCCGTCGCTGTATCCTTTTGAATTACAATTAGAGGTAGATAATCTGGTGGCTGGAGTCAACAAGATAGACATGGCATTTGTAGAGGTCAACGGTGTCACCAGTGACGATGCGCCCAACAACAGTTTTTTGAGCAAAAACGTCACCGTTGAAGCCGATGCCTACGAAATCATCCTGACCATGCAGCCGGATGCCAATCCTCAGGAAATTCGCTGGGAAATATTGGACGACAGCGGAAATGTGGTAGCAGAAGGCGGCCCGCTCAACTTGTCTGCCACTTTATTGTACACGTACTGCCTGAAAAAAGACGCATGTTTCACCTTCCGTGTTTACGATACAGGCGGCAATGGCATTGCTGATCCCGGATTGATCATAATTTATGGCATCAACGACGGTAAATTTATCTACCAAAATGCGCCGGGCAACTTTGGCAGTGTGCTGGATATTCCATTCTGTACCTACCCGCCTTGTGCAACTTACAATATCAGCGCTGAAGTCACGCCTGTTTCATCGCCTGGCGCAACCGACGGCAGCATCCTGATTCATGTGCAGAATGGCACGCCGCCGTTTACATACTACATCCAGCCGGGCGGCGTGTTTCAGGAAGATTCTTTATTTTCCAATTTGCCGGCAGGCGAATACCTGGTGTATGCAGGCGATGTGAACAGTTGCTCACAGCAGATCGTCGTGAATATCAGTACCGTAGGCGTCAATGACGTCGCAACGCGCATCGTAAAAGCATCACCCAACCCGACTACGGGCCTGGTGTGGCTTGAAATGTCAGCATTGGAAGGTGAGCAATACGCCATTTGCGATGTCTTCCACGAATCAGGACAAATCCTCAGATCTGTCCGCATGGCTCGTTGGGATGATACCCTGCGCGGCGCATTATCGCTGGAAAAACAACCGGCCGGAACTTATTTGATCAAAGTCAGGGGCAACCGGCAACAGCGGGTAGTAAAGGTGGTGAAGCAGTAGTTTGTTTGGCTGGTTATTTGGTTATTCGTTGAATTGGTTATTTGGTTATTCGATTATTCGTTGAATTGGTTATTTGGTTATTCGTTGAGTTGGTTATTTGTTGAGTTGGTTGGTATTTATTGACGGGTTATTGAAAATTTACAAATAACCAATTCAACGAATAACCAAATAACCAACGCAACAAATAACCAACTCAACAAACAACCAACTCAACAAATAACCAACAAAATCACATGTTAGCGATAATTTCCGAACCGAACTCAGAGCACTTCAATTTGGTTGCGCCCTTCATCAGACGTTCGAAATCGTAAGTAACACGCTTTTTACGGATAGCGCCGCGCAGACCTTTCAGGATCAGTTTGGACGCCTTGTCCCAGCCCATGTATTCCAGCATCATGACGCCGGAAAGAATAACTGACGATGGGTTAACCATGTCTTTGCCAGCGTATTTAGGCGCTGTACCGTGCGTGGCTTCGAAAATCGCGTGACCAGTCTGGTAGTTGATGTTAGCACCCGGTGCAATACCGATACCACCCACCTGAGCAGCCAGTGCGTCGGACAGGTAGTCGCCATTCAGGTTCAGCGTAGCCACCATGTCGTATTCAGCCGGACGCAACAGGATTTGTTGCAGGAAGGCGTCAGCGATAGCGTCTTTCACGAGCAACTTACCGGCGGCGAGGGCTTTTGCCTGCGCGTCGTTGGCTGCTTGTTCGCCTTTGTCTGCTTTGATACGGTCATATTCAGCCCATGTGAAAACACGGTCGCCATATTCGCGCTCAGCCAGTTCGTAGCCCCAGTCCTTGAATTTACCTTCCGTAAATTTCATGATGTTGCCTTTGTGAACGAGCGTCAGCGATTTGCGCTTGAGTTTGAACGCATACTCCAGTGCCGAGCGAACGAGGCGTTCAGTACCCTCTTTTGAAACAGGCTTGATGCCGATAGATGATGTTTTCGGGAAACGGATTTTTTTAACACCCATTTCGTTTTGCAGGAAAGCCAGCACCTTATCTGCTTCTGGTGTACCCGCCAGGTATTCGATACCAGCGTAGATATCTTCCGTGTTTTCGCGGAAAATTACCATGTTGACCAGCTGCGGTTCTTTCACAGGGCTTGGTACGCCTTTGAAATATTCAACCGGACGAACGCAGGCGTACAAGTCAAGCTGCTGACGCAACGCCACGTTCAGTGAACGAATACCACCGCCAACAGGCGTAGTCAAAGGGCCTTTGATAGCAACCTTGTATTCTTTGATCACTTCCAGGGTTTCGTCAGGAAGCCAGTTGCCAGTCTTGTTAAAAGCCTTTTCACCAGCCAGCACTTCACGCCAGACAATTTTCTTTTTGCCTTTGTATGCCTTTTCGACAGCAGCGTCCAGTACGCGAACGGATGCTGCCCAAATGTCAGGGCCTGTACCATCGCCTTCAATAAATGGAATTATAGGATCATTGGGAACCTTAAGTTTCCCCTTCTTAATCGTGATTTGAGAACCAGTCATATTGAGTCAGGAATGAGAGTTGTGGAAAAAAAATAACAATTGTTTTGTAAAAACGGTGGCAAAAATAAAAAACCCTCGTCTTTAGGATCCTTTCAGACAAGGCAAATAGCGTTTTTTTGGAAAATAATGCGATAAAATCATTTTTTAAACGCAATCGCTTCCCGAACAAGGTGTCATACATGTATTTTTACATTAATTTTTAACCAAATGGTGGTGTTGGCACGGCCTTTGCCCTATCTGAAAAACTTCTGTTATTTCATTTTTGATTCAAATCTTCAAAACAGGTATGAAGAACATTATTCTCTTCTTTGGCATTCTTGCTCCGTTTTTTGCCTATTCCCAAGCATCCTGGGAATTAGGCGCTAACGTTGGCGCCGCAAACTATCAAGGCGACATCGTTGAAACTAAAATTTTCACCCTTAAAGAAACTAATCTGGGCTATGGCGCTTTCCTGCGTCGCAACTTCAATGACCATTGGGGCCTCCGCCTGAACGCTCAATTAGGAAACATCTCTGGCGCCGATGCCAATTTCGATGCACGCAAAGCGCGTGGCTATAGTTTCGAGTCTCCAGTGACTGAATTGTCGCTTCGCCTTGAGTTCAATATGCTCAAGCGCGAAAAAGCCGATGGCAGCCGCCGCAAAATCATTCCTTATCTGTTGGCTGGCGCGGGTTACACATTATATGACCCAACCACTAACTACAATGAAGCGGCTCAAAGTCCTGGCCAGTTAACAAATATCGTCAAAGACAAAACCAACCTGGAAAAGAACGTTGTTTCTATTCCGGTCGGCGCCGGTTTCAAATTCCCGCTGAGCGACAAATGGACACTCAGCCTGGAAGGCACAATGAACCCTACCCTCGGCGACTATGTTGACGGTGTGAGCGCTTCAGGTGATGAAACCAACAACGACTGGCTGACGTTCGGTACGCTGGGTCTGGCATATCGCTTCGGCAATGCGAAAGATTCTGACGGCGACGGCATCTCTGACCGCAAAGACAAGTGCCCGGACGTTGCAGGCGTTGCAGAAAACATGGGTTGCCCGGCCGACCGCGACAAAGACGGCGTCTATGACAACGTTGACAAATGCCCGGATGTGGCAGGTGTAGCCGCTAACATGGGTTGCCCGGCTGACCGCGACGGCGACGGCGTTTATGACAAAGACGACAAATGCCCTGACGTAAAAGGTATCGCCGCTAACATGGGTTGCCCAAGCGACCGCGACAAAGACGGTGTAAATGACGCTGATGACAAATGCCCCGACCTCGCAGGTATCGCCGCTAACATGGGTTGCCCAAGCGACCGCGACAAAGATGGCGTTTATGACACCGACGACAAATGCCCTGACGTGAAAGGCGTTGCCGCCAATGCCGGTTGCCCAAGCGACCGCGACAAAGACGGTATCTACGACACCGACGACAAATGCCCTGACCTCGCAGGTATCACCGCTAACATGGGCTGCCCAAGCGACCGCGACAAAGACGGCGTTTATGACGCCAGCGACCGCTGCCCTGATGTTCCAGGTCTGACCACCAATGGCGGTTGCCCAGAACTCAAAGCCGAAGACAAAAAGGTTCTTGACCTGGCCGTTAAAAATGTCAACTTCGAATCAGGCAAAGCAATCCTCACAGCAGGCTCTTACAAAATCCTGGATCAGGTTGCCGACATCCTCAACCGTTACAACTACTACTCGGTTGCCATCGAAGGCCACACTGACAATCAGGGCGACGACGCAAAAAACCTGACACTGTCTCAAAATCGTGCTAAAGCATGCTACGACTACCTCGTTAAAAAAGGTGTAGCAACCAGCCGCATGAGCCACAATGGCTATGGTGAAACCAAGCCAGTTGCGACAAACGACACAGCAGAAGGCCGTCGCCAAAACCGTCGCGTAGAGTTTAACCTCAGCGTGAAATAATTTTTCGCTCCGCGAAAAATGCCCAACGGCTCCCGGAATGACTTCCGGGAGCCGTTTTTTTATAGTAACTGTTTAGGGATCAAAAAAGCGGCTGACCTAAAATCGACCTTTTTTGGCCAAAATGGGAGCGACATAAACAGTTACTTTTTTTATACGCTTACGACTGTAAAAACGACAGGCTCATCGAAATTTATCAGACATTTCGTCGGTCTAAGCCGAAATTTCCCGCCAATTTTGCAGTTTTTACGGCTAAAATATTTTTGGAAGAAAATTTGACTAATCCTGATTCAAATGAAATTCATACCCTTGGGCTACTTAGCCCCTCAAAGTGCAACATTGCCCCAATCAATAAATCTCAACCCGACACATGACATACGATAATTTCACCATCAAGGCACAGGAAGCCATCCTCCAGGCGCAACAAATTGCCGCTGGATACCAGCAACAACATGTGGACACTGCCCACCTGATGAAAGGCTTGCTCTCTGTGGACGATTCCGTTACAGACTTTCTGCTGAAAAAAGCCGGTGTGAACATGCCGCGCTTCGAAGAAGAAATTGACCGACTGATTTGGGATACCCCCAAAGTAGAAAACGCCGACAAACAATACCTGACCAACGACGCCAACAAAGTCGTTGCCGCTGCAAAAGGCATGCTCAAGGAATTTGGCGACGAATATATTTCCATCGAATTGCTGCTGTTGGGTATCGCCAAAGGCAATGACAAAACAGCGCGACTACTCCGCGAACAAGGCGCTTCGGTCGAAACTCTATCCGCAGCCGTGCGCGACTTGCGCAAAGGGCGTAAGGTGACAGACCAAACCTCCGAGCAGGTGTATAACGCCCTTCAGAAATACGCCATCAACCTGACGGAACTGGCCGAAACAGGAAAACTCGACCCCGTTATCGGCCGCGATGAGGAAATTCGCCGCGTGCTGCACATCCTGAGCCGCCGAAAAAAGAACAACCCGGTCATTATCGGCGATCCGGGCGTGGGTAAAACAGCCATCGTAGAAGGCATCGCCTGGCGTATCGTTAAACAGGATGTGCCCGAAAACCTGGCTTCCAAAAAGATATTCAGCCTCGACATGGCGGCCCTGATCGCAGGCGCTAAATACAAAGGCGAATTCGAAGAACGCCTCAAAGCCGTTATCAAGGAAGTTATTGACTCCAACGAACAGGTCATCCTTTTCATTGATGAAATCCATACGCTCGTCGGCGCAGGCGGCGGACAAGGCGCTATGGATGCAGCCAACATACTCAAACCGGCCCTGGCTCGCGGTGAACTGCGCACTATCGGCGCTACAACCCTCGATGAATACCAGAAATATTTCGAGACGGACAAGGCCCTCGAACGCCGATTCCAGTCGGTTTACGTGGATGAGCCGAGCATGGAGGATACCATCAGCATCCTGCGCGGCATTCGGGAGAAGTATGAAAACTACCACAAGGTGCAAATCCTTGATGAAGCCATTATTGCCTCCGCCGAACTGTCGCACCGATACATTTCCGAACGCAAACTGCCAGACAAGGCCATTGACCTGATTGACGAAGCAGCAGCAAAACTGCGCCTCGAACTCGATTCGGTACCGGAAGAAGTGGACAAACTGGATCGTCAGTTGCGCCAACTGGAAATTGAACGCGAAGCCATCAAACGCGAAAACGACGCCAAAAAACTGGAAGCCATGAACAAGCAAATCCAGGATTTACGCGAAAAACTGGATACGCTGCGCGCCAAATGGAATTCGGAAAAAGACATCGTCGAGGCGATTCAAAATTGCAAGCAAAAACTGGAAGAATACCAGATTCAATACCAACGCGCTGAACGCGAAGGAAATCTGGAAGTGGCCAGCCGAATTAAATATCAGGATATTCCGGCACAAGAAGCCATGCTGAAAGCCGCCGAAGACAAGTTGTCGCAACTGTCGCCTGAAAATCGCATGACCACGCAAACAGTCACGGCAAATGATATTGCAGAAGTAGTTGCACGCTGGACAGGCATTCCGATTGCCAAAATGATGAAAGGCGAGAAAGAACGCCTGCTGCACCTGGAGGCAGAAATGCACCGTCGCGTCATTGGTCAGGACGAGGCCGTTGTTGCCGTAGCCGATGCTATTCGCCGCAGCCGCGCCGGACTGAGCGACCCGGACAAGCCCATCGGTTCATTTATCTTCTGCGGCCCAACCGGCGTCGGTAAAACAGAACTTGCCAAAGCCCTTGCCGATGTATTGTTTGATGACGAAAAAGCCATCACACGCATTGACATGAGCGAATACCAGGAGAAACACAGCGTGTCGCGTTTGGTGGGCGCACCTCCGGGTTATGTCGGCTACGATGAAGGCGGCCAACTGACCGAAGCCGTGCGTCGTCGCCCCTACTCGATTGTGTTGCTGGACGAAATCGAAAAAGCGCACCCCGACACATTTAATATCCTGTTGCAGGTGCTCGACGACGGGCGATTGACGGACAATAAGGGACGTACGGCAAATTTCAAAAATACCATCATCATCATGACCTCCAACCTGGCCAGCGACCGCATCATGGAGGCATTTGAAGATTATGAAGAATTGCCGGAAAAACGCCGCCATGAAGTATTCGACGCCGCAAAAGAGGAAGTCATGGATGCGCTGAAAATGAACCTGCGCCCGGAATTTCTCAACCGTATTGACGAAGTTGTGCTGTTCCATCCGCTGCAAAAAGACCAGATGGATGAAATCCTGCACATCCTGCTGCAAGACGTGCGCGAAATGCTGAACAAACAGGAACTATTTCTTGATGTCACCGATGATGCCGCCAAAATTCTGGTTGAACACGGTTTTGATCCACAGTTTGGCGCACGACCACTGAAACGTACGCTGCAACGCGAACTGATCAACGAACTGGCCAAACACCTGCTGGCGGGCAATTATCAAAAAGGCGACACTGTCTTGATTGATGCAGATACCGTCGGGCTGACTTTTGGCCGGAAATCAGAAGAAAACGGCAAGGAGGTCGTGACGAAAAAACTTAAAGAGATTTGATTAGGTCCGATTGATTCGATTAGGTCCGATTAAATCCGATTGCATGCGTAGCGTAGATGGAACGCGGATGACGCGGATTTTAAAACGCGGATTACGCGGATTTTAGTGATACATCTGTTTAATTCGATTAAGTCCGATTGATTCGATTGAGTCCGATTGCCCGTCGTAGAGTCGTTGGCCCGCAG
>JADZBJ010000104.1 GCA_020852155.1 Saprospiraceae bacterium
ATAACAATAATCAATAATGAATCTGTAAACCTTTTTTAGGACGGGTCAGTGAGAGGGTGAGACGGTGAGAGGGTGAGACGGTAGGGGCGACCCTCGCGGTCGCCCTTTGTGTGTCATTCAATGGATCACTGTGTTTCGCGGAGCAAAACATGAGTCATCCCGAATTTTTGGGGATGGCTCATGTTTTGTTTTCATACAGGAGCTGGGCGACCGCGAGGGTCGCCCCCAGGCTTGATCAGTTCTATTTTATTGGGTTATATTGAAACAATTTGATTAGTTCATTGACTTTGTTCGCAAATCTTGCGAAAGTGTCTTTATTAGGTTTTAAGCCAGCCATTCGGAGCACATTTAAGATCAGGGAATTTAGCATACCTATATTGGTTGCGCTATTGTGCTGATTGATAGTTATGGAATCTTCTCTGAGCAAAACATCCTTGATCCAATGTAATCCATTTTCGATATGCCAATGTTGACGAATCATTTTCGCGATTTTATTGGGGCAATTGATTGGGTTTGAAGTGACGTAAAGGCTAATTTTTTCATAATATTTTCCTTGTCTGGTCCCCCAGCGGGTAACTCTGATAAGTCTTTGAATATCAGGCCATCCTTTGGGTAAAGGGGCATCGTTAATAAAAAGTTCAATGCGCCTGTGTTCGACTCTGCCTGCTGAGGTATCAAGTGTTTGGCAGGTAGCAAAAGGTTTTGTCAGGGCCGTAAATAAGCGGATAGCATCATATAAATACGCCGTATTACGTTTGACTTGTGATAAAAAGTGACAATTAATACTACGAATCAAGGCAAAAGTTTTTTTGGGTATGAGCGGCATCCATGGTGAAGGTCACACCCGTAAGGTTGAGTTTATCCACAAGTTGACGCAAAGCATTATCCTCGCGCATTGCCTGAATATGAAAGGGTTCGAAGGCCTGAACAAGTCCTGACTTGTGCCCAAAAAGGCTGACAATATTGACAAAATCATGCAATTCGTCATTGGGGTGGACGACCGTTGAACGCATTACTTTGCCGTCAAGGGCATAAACTTCATCCATACCCGCGTAGGTGGACATCCATTCTTGAAAGGATGCTGCCAACTTTTGGGGGTCAAGGGCTGAAAGGATGCTACGAAAGGTTCCAAATGTCGGAACTCCATGTTTAAAGCCGAAAATATCTACTAAATCCGACTTATTCACTTTCGCAAAACGTTCAATGCCACGTAAACCTGTCGCTCCGCTCAAAATGGCCATTATAATTATACCCAGTACTGCCTCAAGACTGAATCGCTGACCTTGGCCACGACGTGGATCGCTTATACTTCGCAAAAAATCAAACAAATTGTATTGCATGCTATCGCTTTTGAGAACAAAGAACCAGTTTTTTTTAGAACTGATCAAACCTGGGGTCGCCCCTACCGGCCGCCCACGATGGCAACCGGCGCGTTTTTTTTTGTATTTTTTACGTTGGACTCCTACGTTTTGCGGAAGCTTGAATTGAATAATCATACTACTTGAAGCACCTTTGTATCCGACAACCGGCAGCTTTGTTTGCCCCCCGTTCAAGGTTGCCGGTTTCATCACTTTATTCTATCACCGAAAGCTATCTTCTTTATGACCGAAACAACTAAACTAACCCATGATCGGGCAATTCGATTCCTGCCTATCCGGTGGAGTTTGATAACTGCCTTACTCCTTCAGGTTTTCCTGCTGAATGCCCAAAACATTTCTACTGCTACGGCGCGATTGCAAATGGCTTGCGAAGACCTTAATATTGAACTGGGCGATTTTTCCCAAAACTGCGAAAATGCACAGGCTTGTTTTATGGTTGAGGGTGGCTCACCTCCCTACACTGTGGTTATTGGCAACCAAAACGGCGGAACTACGGCTGCAAATCCCAACTATTGTTTTTTTGACCTGGAGCCTTTTATGGACTATGTGGTTACGGTAACGGACGCTGAAGGCTGTACGGCTTCCACCGAACTCAACTTGCCGGGCGCCAGCAACTTTGACGCAGAAATCACGAACGTAACTTGTCATGGCGGATCAGACGGACGCATCGAGCCGATCATTCCGATTGATATTTCGCCTTTGTTTTACCGTTGGGAAGGCCCTGACGGGTTTGAATCAGACAATGAAGTCGTTGAAGGACTTCAGGCAGGTACGTATTACCTGATTCTGCGCACCACGGATAACCAGTGTGTTGGCATCAGCCATTGGACAGTTACCCAGCCCGAACCCATCGAAATCAATATTGACGTCATTTTAGAACCTTGCCAGTTGGCAGGCGCCTGCGTCTTTGTATCAGGTGGAACGGCGCCTTACATGGTATGGGCTTTTGAGGTACTGCCTCCGGGATTAGCCGGAAGCACTTCGGGTCAGGTGGAAGATTTTTCCGACCTGGATTTTTCTGATGGCACGCCTTTCAATCCTACGCTTTCCACTCCGGCCCTCTGTGCAGACGGTTTGCCCAATGGCGCTTATTACATTGTCGTATTGGACGCCAACAATTGCTACCGGTGGGATGACTTCGGCATTCAAAACACCGCTACGTTTACGCGCCAGCGCGAAGTAAAACGCGTGAGCTGCAACGGTGGCAACGATGGCCGGATCTGTTTTGGCATTAATGGCGGCATCGAGCCATTTTCTACCACATTATCCCCTCCGGGCATGAATGTTGGCATTACCACCCGCCAGGGCTGCTTTGAAAACCTGAGCGCCGGGGTGTATACGCTGACTACCATTGACAGCACTGGTTGCCTGCTTTCCGAAAACATCATCGTTCGTGAACCGGACGTGCTCGTTGCAGAATTTAACCGCACCAACAGCAACTGCGATGGCGGTGGCGCCGACGGTTGCCTGACGATCGAGGGTGGAACCGCGCCTTATCTGGTTTCGCTTTGGCAATTCCCAAGTCCGGGCCCAACTGTAATTCCTCAGGTTGTTTTCACCGGAACACAGGTTACTGTGGTCGGCGGAACGCAAGTGGATGGGTTTCCTTTCCTGCCGAACACCGCTACGGGCAATGTGCGTTGCGTACAAAATATTCCGCCGGGAATTTATTACATCCTGGTGCGGGACAGCAAAAACTGCTACACCCTGGTACCGCTGGTGGTAAACGAGGTGGAGAACCCAATTGAAGCGCATTTTGAGGTCAACAGTACTTCGCCTTGCTCAGGCCCTGTTTCAGGATGCCTGTATGTCAATGGCGGCACAGGACCTTTCGGCGACTTTACCATTTGGCGCTGGAACAGCCCGCTTACAGTGATCCCACAAGTACATTTTGACGATCAGGGCAACCCGTTCATTG
>JADZBJ010000105.1 GCA_020852155.1 Saprospiraceae bacterium
CCGCCGAGGACCAAGGTGTCATAGATTAAAGGCGTAGCATATTTCCCGCAGTTAACGCATGTTTTCTGCGAAATCTGCGGGAAATATGTAAAGTAACCTCGGTGGACTGATTACATCAATCTAGGATCATCACACCCGATGCTTCGAAGGCCAGTTCGCGCTTCGGCTCGGTAATGGCCATGATTTCCTCTTTGGATTTGCCGGCATCTTCTGCGTAGTGGCGAAGAATATCTACCGAAGTGCTTTCCATCACGGCTTTCCCGTCAATAACGACACGTTTGCCGGACAGGTCTTTGGGCATAAAAAATGCGTAGTCCTTGAATGTAACGCGCATTTCAGGCTTGGAAGGATCGTCAGAAACGATGGTCATCCAGCAGCCTTTGGCCTGACATACTTCACTCACCTTGCCGGTTACTTTGGCATTGGTTGAATCCGTGCTGGCCATTTGTTGCAACAGATCATCGTACGAGATGGCATTCTGAGCATCAATGGTAGCGCCAAAGTGCTTTTTGTCGCCGGTTGCCTGTTGTTGGCTTTGTGCGCAGGATGTCAGGAAGAAAACTGACAGTGCAAGCAGAGAGAAAATTTTTAACATGATTTTTTTAAAATTTCAAATGATTGATAATCAAAATATTACCTGAAAAAAGGTAGCTGCAAAGGTAGTTAATAGTACGTTGCATGTTACGAATGGCACAATATTCGGTCTGTTGCTTGTCGTTCATGCGTCGGCTAATCCGCCTTTAACTTTTTCCCATACGATGCACGGACACATTTGCGCTTTTGCAAACATCACTCAAACATTATTTAATCCACCCATGAAGAGTCTCACTCTTTTCTTCCGCCTGATCGTTTTTGTCCTTATCGGGACTTCCTTGACGACCGAATCCGCCGCACAGTGCATCAGCGGCAATTGCCAAAATGGCACCGGCACATATCGCTACAGCGGTAACGCCAAGTACACTGGCCAGTTTAAAAATGGTCAGCGCAATGGAACAGGAAAAATGGTATTGGCCAATAGCAATATCTATGAAGGCCAGTTTATCAACAACCGTATGCAAGGTGAAGGTACTATGACCTACCCGAATGGCGACCGCTATATCGGACAATGGAGTAATGATATGCCCAATGGAAAGGGCAAATACCTGTTCGTAACCAAAGAACGCTACGAAGGAGGTTTTCTGAATGGCGAATTTGACGGACAAGGGACAATGACTTATCCCGACGGCGCTTACTACACAGGTTCCTGGAAAAAGAACAAGAAAAGCGGCGCTGGCAAGATGTACGATGTCAATGGCGGTGTCATTACAGGCACATGGGCCAATGGCAAACTGATCAATAAACAAGGCAATACCCAGGGCAATAACACTAGTACTGCAAACAACAGTCAACCCGGCCGTAACAAGCCTGCTCAGGGCAAACCCTCTTCCACGGCCAAGCCAGATGTGAATGGCCTGCGTAATTGCTCCAGCACTTATTGCCGCAACGGACAAGGGTTTTATGACTACCCGGATGGTTCTCGCTGGGTAGGCGCTTTCAAAGATGGTTATCCTTCCGGTCGCGGTGTTTGCTACTATTCAAACGGCGACAGATATGAAGGCGAATGGGCCAACAATGCACCTTATGGCGAAGGCATTATGTACTTCACCTCAGGCCGTGTTTACGGCGCTGTTTGGGTCAATGGTTCGCCTGTAAAAGAACTGGATGCTGACGAAGCTATGCCGACAGAACCGGTTAAAATGGAGTCGTCACAGTCTGTAAGAATTTGGGCCGTGGTGGTTGGCGTCAGTAAATACACCGCCATGCCGTCATTGAAATATACGGATGACGACGCCTGGAAATTTTACTCACACCTCATTAGCCCTGAAGGCGGCGCCGTACCGGAAAATCAAATTTCCGTGTTGACCGACGAAACGGCTACGCGTGAAAATATTCTTCGTGCCATGCGCGAAAAATTCCTGAAAGCCGATGCCAACGACGTGGTCATGCTGTTTTACAGCGGCCACGGTCTGGAAGGCTGTTTCCTGCCGTTTGATTATGATGGCTACAACAACAAATTGCGTCACGAAGATGTGAAGCAGGTATTCAAACAAAGTAAGGCCAAGCACAAGATTTGCATCGCCGATGCCTGCCACAGCGGTTCGCTGAATTACAGTGGCACGCTGGTTGCCAAAGGCCCGTCGCCTGTTTCGCTGCAACGCTACTATCAGGCATTTGAAGATTCTGATGGCGGTATCGCACTCCTGATGTCGTCCAAATCAGAAGAACTATCGCTCGAAGATCAGGGCTTGCGTCACGGTGTATTTACGTACTACGTTCTGCAAGGCCTGCGCGGCCAGGCTGATCGCAACAACGACTACCTGATTACCGTACGCGAGTTGTATTCCTATGTTTACAACAAGGTGCGCGACTATACCGCAGGCGCACAGACGCCCGTACTGACAGGCAACTTTGATGATGGAATGCCGGTTGCGCTGCGCAGGTATTAAACGCATCGTCGCGAAGTGTGCATACTAAAAAAGCGCCGTTTCGATTAGGTTGAACCATTCGAAACGGCGCTTTTTTATAATCAACTTTGAATAAGCCGTGTTTTTAAATTATTGAAAATCAAGAAAATGCATTCTTTGAATTTTCAAAATCACCTAAAATTCAGGTCATCTGCCGGCTTGTTTGCGCACTTTAAAACCGTGGAATAAAAAGGTGTTTTCTTCAACGTTATTGACAGCGGCGTTGGCGCCGATGGGCCATAGCATCACCTCGTCAATGAGTTGATCGTGCTTGTGTTTGGTCTTTACGATCAATTTACCACCTTTGGGCAGTTTGACGGTCTGCAGCGCCTTGAGCCAGTTGCCATCCACTTCATTGCTTTTGCCAATGGTGAACGTCGTGACTTCGCGCTCTTGCCCTGCCGGGTCGTACGTGCGGAATTCCCAATAGCCACTGCCCCATTTTCGGGCGTCTATGTATGTCCAGGCTGAGAATACCAGTTGTGTATCGCGCTCAAATGGCGAAGTATATTCAACAACCACATCCTTTTCAGGCGATACAATTCGGCTGCCTTTTCCGTAGAATTTGATCGGTGCTTCCTGTTCGTCGTAGCCCTGATGCAGCAACGGAGGTGGTGTTTTATCCATTTGTTCCAGTGCCGCCTGTTGGTGTGCTGCCACCTGTGTCTGTATATCAGCCAATTTGAGGCGATACAACGCATAGGTAGGCGTACGGGCCAATTCCTTTGAAATAGAAATCAAAAACTGCTCACCGGGCGTCAGGGGCTTATGGTCCAGCCCAAGCAACAAGAGTATGTCTTTCTGATTTGGAAATTTAGACAGCATTTCGCGGTCAATCAACGGGTCGGAGAGCATCTGTACACGCTCCATCGAATGCTTTAGCCCGATGCGCGACAACATGCCATTAATCATCGGGATGCCCGTGGCTACCGACATGCGCATGCTGTTGAATTGCGTATTGAAATGAATGTCCGAGTGGATTTTATCCGACCAGGCCATCATTTTCGGCAGGCCCAGCATGGCTTGAAATTCGTCGGTTTTAATGCCATTTTGTTCAATGACATCCAGCATTTCCTTTTCAAATTTTTTCCCGAAAAAATTGTCGTGAAAAATGTCAGCCATGTTAGGCTTCACGTATTGGTTGATTTCGGAATGCCAAAGTACAGCCATCACGAAGGAGAAAATACCAGCCATGAACCAAGGCGATGTCAGGCGGTACAAGCGATCAATAAAAACCACACCGGTAACGGTCAGGGCGAAGTAAAAAGCCCAGCCCAAACGCCCTGAAGCCTTAAACATCAACATCCAGCCCATGTGGTCTTCCAGCCAGTCTTCCGAAACCGGAATAATGCTGGTATTGGCGGCCAGCAAGAACAGGCAAAAGGCAGATAAGATAATGATGCGGTGTGCGGTAGTGAGTTTGTGCCAGGTCGGGCGGTTTTTTCCTGAAAAACGCCCAAAGATGGTCAACAACACCATAGCCAGCAGGGTTAGCGTCGTGACGATACCCACATTAAGCATGGCTTCAAACTCTACAGGCGGTACGGCCACTTTATTGCGCGTTAGCCAATCGTACAACACCGACATGGGCGGATGAAACAGTCCTTCAAAACTGGCGTGATAGAAGAAGAAGCCCCATTGCGGACTAAGCCGGTCTGTTACATGGTCGAACAGGTGAAAATCAGCAAATACCCACAGCAGCGGCACTGCGCCCATGAGGGATATGATGGCTGGTCGCCGCCAGTTTTTGGTCTTTCGATCTTCGAATAACCACAGCAACAAGCCGGCCAGCATCAAGAAAAAGTTGATGTTGAAACCAGTATACGGATTATTAAAAGTGAAAAATACCGAAATGCCCAGCACGAGCAGGTCGCGTTTTTCAAATTTGCCGACGCGATATTTCCGAAGAAACCACAACATCGCCAGTGGAATCAGAAATGGATAACCTAGTCCGAAGTGGCCTCCCACACGCCTGAATTGCGGCGCCAGCATGATGACCAGCGGCGCAAACAACACTGCATTAAAGACCTGAACCCCCAGTGCGCGCAGCAACGTGTACATGAGCAACATGGCTGCAAAGACCGATGCCAGGTTAATGCTGTGAATGACACCAGGTGTGCGATTTGACAAATCAGTCACATGCCGATGTATCCATTGACAAAGATTCGATACTGCGCCTTGCGCATCCGTCAGGTAGATGTATTCACCGTCGGGGTAGTTCATGTTGCGCAGCATCGCATCATTGTCGTAGCGCGCGTGGAATTCTGTATTATAGTACAACACCAGCGCATCGCCCGAGTAGGCGTATATCTTGGAATTGGGTTGTGTCAGATAAACCTTGAATATCGGATAGATCAACACAAAACCCAGCGCCAGAACAGCCAAAGGGCCAATCCAGCGACGCCATGAACCGGGCTTGAATACGCTGCCCGCGTTCATGAGGGTTGTTTTTGCTGCTGCATGCGCATACGATACTCACGGAAAGTAATCATGCGCTGCTGGTCTTCATCCCAGAGTTTGTGGAAAACGCACTTCAGGCTCTCTGTGAAAGTGATGCTGTTGGCTACTTTTTGCAGGATAGGATTTTCGTGGTGGCAGCGCGCCAGTTCGTAATTGGGCACCAGTGGATTCAGGTGGTGAATGTGGTGGTAGCCGATATTACCGGTGAACCAGTGGAATAATTTTGGCAGGTTGTAGTAAGTACTGCCTTGAACGGCTGAACGAATATATTCCCAGCGGTCTTTCCATTGTTTGTAGGCTGTTTCGTGCTGATGCTGCACATAAAAGAACCATACAGCAATGATGCCGAAGAAGATCAGAATGGGCAGGTGTACTTTGAGGAACGCCTCATAACCCAGCAACAGCACAACACTCAAGTGTACGGCGATCAGCAGCAGGTTGTGTTTGATGAGCGAACGGCGGGCGTGTTCCCAGCCTTTCATATTGATGAGCGGCAGACGGCTGTGAATCAGGATGTACCATGCTGGCCCCAGCACAAATAACACCGGCACAGAACGGAAGATGCGGTATTTCATTTTGCCCCAGGCACTGAGTTGATTGAACTCATTGACCGTCAGCAGATCAATGTCGCCAATGTCGCGGTGTTCCCACAACAAACCGTTGTGTCCGTGGTGAAAATTGTGGCTTTTTGCCCAGTATTGATAGGGCATAAAACTCAACAAACTGCATATTTCGCCAATGATATTATTGGCCTTGCGTGAAGCGGTAAATGACTGGTGTCCACAATCGTGTTGAATGATGAAAATTCGTACCAGGAAGAATGCATTTAACGCGGCAAGCGATATTACTAACCAAAACGAAACATCCCTCAAGAGGTACATCGCTACCCAAATAGCGACAAAAGGAAGGAATGATGTGAGTACCTGAGCCGTTGCTTTGCGTGCGTCAGGAAGTTGATAGGCTTTGACAATGAGGGGGAGTCGTTGCAATACGCTGTCGTCCAGCTGTTCTTTTTTGTAATCCATAATAAAAGATTAACGGCATTTTGCCGCTGCAAAGTACTTAAAAAAAATGCTGGTTTTAAGGCGGTCGCAGCAAGTTTTATTTGATCTAAATTGTCGGTTTTTCAAGTAAAACGTTCACCCGTCGGAAGCCGACGAAAGATCATGATGACGGTAAGCGCCACTAAAAAAACCAGCGTTACCATGGAAGGAATACAAAATGCGGGATGAATACGCGAATGCCAGTACCCGTTAAAACCGAGCCAGTCCATGGCTAGTACGTGAACGAAATAGATACCGAAACTGGCTTCTGCGGCCTCGCGCTCGATGTCCAGCAACGGGTGGCTGTTAAACAATTGCCTTGATAACAAGAACCAACCTACCGCCGAAATGACGACGTTGGGCGTCAGGTAGTCATAAAAGAACTCAACAAATTTGCCGTCGGCGGGCCGGAAGGTGGTGTTGAAAAAATAAGTCGTCAGCATGGTGGCCAATGTGCCGACAGTAATTAATGCCCAGGCCAGTTGCGTTACCTGGCGTTCCGAAATTTTCCAGGGAGCGATATGACCGGAATACACCTCGCCGAATGGTTTTCGGCCGAGATAGTAGCCCAGCACAAAGTAGCCGCAGTTGTTGGTGAACAATTCGAAATAGATGCCAATATCTATGCCTCCGAAGTGGTACATCGCTTTGTAAACCCACGTGCCGATGGCCCACATGGTGAAAAAGTACCAATAATCGCGTTCAGTGGCGCTGCGTACCCACGGGCGTAAAATCGGATAAACCAGATACAAGCCGATAATCAGGTAAATAAACCACAGGTGATAGTGCACCGGGCCTTCGATAATGCCTTTGATTAATTCAAATGGCGTGGCCGGCGAACCCTTAATGATATGGTTGTACAGCGAATAGATCAACATCCAGAACAACGCCGGTACAACCACGCGGGATACCCTTCGCTTTAAAAAGCCAAACAATTCATAATCCTTGCCCAGGAGTAAAAAACCGCTCAACATGACGAATAGCGGTACGGCAGGCCTCGCCATGGAATTCCAGAAATTGCCCCACCACCATCCGGAACTGTTCAAGTCGCGCGCTTCGAAAGCGATGGGTGCAGCGACGTGAATGACGACAACTAATAATGTGGCCAGGTTGCGCAGGCGGTCGGCCCAGAAAAGTGGTGTTTTCGACATAACATTCCAAGCCAGCCATAGTAAGGAGAGCACTGGCTGCGGGGCAAGTTACGCTACACTGCGTCAATTGGATAAATTCTGTATGATTTTCCTGCCCGGTTATAGCCAACCCAAAGTGTTTTCGGACGACTCGCGTCTGTAGATTCACGTTAACCCGGATTAAAATCCGGGTATAATCCGGGTATAATCCGGGTTAAGTCCGGGTTTAGTCCGGATATAGAAAGCCCCCGTTTGAATTACTCAAACGAGGGCCAAAAAATCTGTTCTTAAGCGTTTTGATTACCTGTTAATATTACTTCATTTTGGCGATTTCGCTGCCGCTCATGTTGGCAGATGTTTGACTTACCCATTCGATTTGGTCAGGATTGCCAGGAGCAGCCAGTTCGAATGTTTGACCGTCAACGAAAGTCAGGCCAGTTACTTTTTTACCTTCAGTAGCAGTGGTAGCCCAGTCAACTTTGTAAGATTTAACTTCTACTTTCAAATCTTCAGTGATGGTGGCTGCTGTGAGGTTTTTAGCGTTTACACCGGCTACATAGTGTGTGCCAACGTAGTTGCCTTGCTTGTCGAAAATTGAGATGCTGTAAGTTTTGCTGTTGCGAGCCAGACCGCGAGCGACATTGTAAACTACTGCGTGAAACTCTTCTGTTTCCAGGGCAGCCACTGGCTCTGGATGAACCGGCATGTTGCTGTAAGCAGCGCTGCGCTCCAACTCAGGCAGAAACTGGTAGTAAGACCAGTCAAGGCGAGGTGCCTTTGCCGTCTTTCCAGCAGCCAGTTGAGACTGAAGTTGCTCTTCACCAAATGTGTATGGGAAAGAAGCCTTTGGAAACTGTGCCAGGAAGTCAGCGAACGTCGGCGCTTGTGCAGACATTGTGCTGATGGTCAGGGCGATGATGGCGAAGAAAGAAACGAAGAATTTCATAATCTAAAAGATGTTCGGTAATTGGTGGTGATGATTAAAATTTGATTTCGAGAAGTTGATTCGTCGTGTTTCCTATATAGTTTCAAAACGGATGCCAAAAACACCGCCGGACTGAATTATTTTTCAAAAAAAATTTTTCAAAGGCCTGTTTTATACTTTTTACGGTAGAAAAGTCACAGAAAACGGCAGGTGGGCGACAAATTTTTTCTCATGCACGAACGGCTGTATTTTGGAATAAATGGATTGATCCCGCACAAATGGGGAATTTTATCCCTGTTTCGGTGCTTTTTGAGGAAAAGTGATGCGTGCCACGAAAATTGGCACGAGCGCCGACCATTTTTTTACTGAAATCGTACCTTGTGCGCCGATTATGTATAAAACTTGAACCATTCGAAAAAATCATTACACGCCATGAATCTTGAAACAGCCCACCTTGCCCTGAAAAAATTTTTCGGTTACGACAGTTTCCGACCGCTCCAGAAAGACATTATCCAACAGATTTACGATGGCCGCGATACGCTGGTCTTGATGCCCACCGGCTGCGGTAAAAGCATTTGCTTCCAGATACCGGCCGTTACGCTCGACGGCGTAGCCATTGTGATTAGCCCTTTGATCGCTTTGATGAAAGATCAGGTGGAAGGACTTAGCGCCAATGGTGTCCCTGCCGCCTTCATCAACAGCAGCATCAACTATGATCAGCAGCGCAGGGTAGAAGACGCTCTGATGCAAGGCCATATCAAATTGCTGTATGTCAGCCCTGAGAAAGCCGTGTCACAAGGCTTTCAGCCGCTGTTGAAAAGCCTTAAAATCAGCCTGTTTGCCATAGATGAGGCGCATTGTATCTCCTCCTGGGGGCATGACTTCCGGCCGGAATACACGCAGTTGAAATTTCTGAAAAACCAGTTTCCGAATATTCCGCTTGTCGCCCTGACGGCCACCGCCGATAAACTGACGCGCAAAGACATCGTGTCGCAATTGGGCATGCGCGACCCTTCTATATTTATTTCTTCGTTCGACCGGCCTAATATTTCATTGAAAGTCAGCGGTGGGCAGCGTCGTTTTGAGCAAATTGTTGAATTTTTAAAACAACACCCCGGCAATTCGGGCATCATCTATTGTCTTGGGCGCAATTCATGCCAGATACTGGCCGAAAAACTCAATGCCAAAGGTTTCAAAGCCGATTATTACCACGCTGAACTCAGCAACCAGCAGCGCAATAAGGTGCAGGATGATTTTATCAACGACCGCACACCTATAATATGTGCCACGATTGCTTTCGGCATGGGCATTGACAAAAGCAACGTCCGCTTTGTTATTCATTACAACCTGCCCCGCAACCTCGAAGGCTATTATCAGGAAATCGGCCGGGCTGGTCGCGACGGATTGCCCAGCGAGGCCCTGCTCTTTTTCAGTTATGGCGATGTCATTTCCTATCGCGATATGTTCATGCAAAGCGAAGGAAGTCTGGAGCAAAAAGAACTGAAAATCAAGAAACTGGAACGCATGTATGAATTTGCCGAAGCGCCCGTTTGCCGCAGGCGTACGGTGTTGGCTTATTTCGACGAAGCATACGAACGCGACTGCGGCAACTGTGACATTTGCCTGAATCCACCCCGCAGGTTTGATGGTACGGTCGCGGCACAAAAAGCGCTGTCGGCCATCGTACGTTCGCAGGAGCGCGTGGGCATGAACATGCTGGTGGATGTGCTGCGCGGCAGTGCCCGCCGCGAGATCATGGAAATGGGGCTAAATCAAATCAAAACCTATGGCGCGGGCCGCGAATACACCTTCGACGACTGGATTTTTCTGCTGTCGCAAATGCTGCACTTGGGGCTGCTGGAAATCGCTTATGATGCGCACAATGTGCTGCGTGTGACGGAGGCCGGGAAAAAAGTGCTTTTTGAAGGGAAAACAGTGCAATTGGCCCTGCCTCAACCCAAAGAAAAAGCGAAAAAAGCGGCCGAAAAGCAATTGCCCGAATTCAAACCAAAATCAAAAACGGAACAGCTGCAAGACGAGTTGCTGAACTTGCTGATTGCACTGCGTCGTTTGGTGGCCCAACAAAAAGGCACACCACCGCACCAGGTATTCAGCGATGTAACCCTTCGGCAAATGGCTGAAAAACGCCCGCTGACCGACGCCGAAATGCTGGATGTGAGTGGGGTAGGCGAGCGCAAACTTCAACTTTACGGCGATGCATTCATGGCTGAAATCAGGCGCTTTGTGCTGGAAAAACTCGAAGAAGGGCAGCGTATCATCGGAAGCAGCCCATTTCAGACCTATTCATTGTATAAACAGGGCCGCTCTCCGCAAGAGATTGCCGATATGCGCGGTCAAAGCCTGGTGAGTATCATGAACCACCTGGCCACGATGTACGAAAAAGGGGAAATGTTCGAGATTAACGAGTGGATTTCACCCGAAGCGCTGGACATCATCACTGGCTCGTTGTCGCTGTTTCCCGAACCGTTGCAACTCAAGGAAATCCACGAGCATTTCAACGGTCGCTACTCTTACGATGAAATCAGGTGGGCCGTCGCGCACCAGCAACGGATGCAATTTCAGGAGTCTCGCAAAACTCGTCTGGATTAACTATTGCGGCTCGCGCGAGGCTGTGCCTCGTGCGTGTACCTTACACGAGGCACAGCCTCGCGCCAGCGCCCGAAAAAACTAAAAAGCCATGAGTGTCAAATACAAAATACGCCATCAGCAGGGAATGTATTTCCTGACCACTGCCATTACCGGATGGGTGGATATATTTAGCCGACAAGTTTACCGCGACATCCTGATTGACAGTTGGCGATATTGCCAGCAGCATAAAGGATTTCAAGTGCACGCGTTTGTCATTATGACCAATCATATTCACCTGATTGCCAGTTGTGCCGAACCATTCAAACTGGAAGATGTCATGCGCGACTGGAAAGCGCATACTGCCCGCCAAATTCTCGAACACCTGCACAATAAAAGCCGATTGGAAAGCCGACGTGACTGGCTGCTATACCTGTTCGAATATTTTGCCGTTGGCAAAAAGAATAAACAAAACTATCAGATTTGGCAGCATGACAATCATCCTATAGTGCTCTACAGCGAACAGGTAATTGCTCAAAAAATGGATTATATCCACCTGAATCCAGTCAAGGCTGGACTGGTTGAAAAGCCTGAAGACTGGAAATATAGCAGCGCTCCATTTTACGCCGCTGACAGAGCCGGTAAAATGGATGACTACGAACCTTTGTTGGAAATTTATCCGGTTTGGAAGTGGGGTGATGAATGAAGTTTCATGTTTCATTGGGCATAGCCCTTGGGATAGTTTCGCGCGAGGCGCAGCCTCGCGCGAGCGTTTTTAGGGCCATGCGTCGTAGCGATTGAGGTGTGTCTGTGCCAGTCAGTGAAGAAATATCTACCCATTTCAGGCCTTTTATTTCATCCGGCAAGGTGTCAGGAATATACTCCGAAGGCGCTTCAAACAGAAACCGTACGTCGTAGTGTAAATGCTCCGGTACGTCCTTTTTTGCCGGAATAAGGTGCACATCAAGGTCGAAAATATCAGGCGACAAAAGCATGGCATTTCCCAAATGACATTCCTCCTGCAATTCGCGGCGAGCGGCAGATACTAAATCCAGATCCCCTTCTTCTACATGTCCGCCGGGCTGAAACCACCGATCCAACGCAGTATGGTGGATCAGCAGGGCCGCTGTTTTTTCACGGTTTACCACCCATGCAGATGCCGTAATATGCCCAGCCAGGCGACTGCGTTTCCAGAAATCTTCCTGACTGGATTGCGTCATTGAAAGTGTTTGTAGCAAAAATTCCTGCTCTTCCGGGAATGGTGTCTGGTGCGCATTCAGCAGGTTAAAAGTATCGTCGAAGGACATGGCGATGGCTCGTTTTTCAAAGTCAAAGAACAGCAGAATTCTTCAACAGACATTGTGTAGTCATTTCAGCGGCAGCCTGATGGCCACTGTCATACCTGATTCGGGCGCATTGCGCCGCCATTCGATGTCGCCGCCCAATTCACGAATATGTCGCGCCATACCAGGCAGTCCTTTGCCCGTGCTGCTGTCGCTCTTTTCCGGCGGGTCAAAGCCCTTGCCATTGTCGCGAATATGGATGTGCAACAGGCCATCCTGAACATTTACCTGAAAACCTGCCTCCGTCGCCTCCGCGTGGCGCATAATGTTGGTAATGCACTCCCTGACGGTGCGCAAAACACGCAAGCGCATTTCACCGCTCACGGCACATTCCTGAATGTCATCCGCGATTTGCATCCGCAGGGCACAGGTCGAGCCTTCAAAAAATGCGCCTACTTCCCGGCGTAGTCGCGCTACTAAACTGCTCAGTTGATCCTGTTCAGGGTCAGTCGCCCACGACAGGCTGCGTCGGTTGTCATCCAGTTCGGTGGCCAACTCGTGTACTTTTTTCAGGGTGTCGCGAGCGCGGTCTTCATCGAAGCGGCGGAGCGTCATGGCTGTCGAACTTTTTATTTTAGCCAGTCCTGTACCCAGGTCGTCGTGTATGCCTGTGCTGATGCGGTCGCGCTGATCGCGCAGGGCCAGGGCGTTTTGCAATTCCAATTGTTGTTTTTCTGCTTCGCGCTGCACTTTCTCGGCTGCCAGTTGCTGTTCGCGCAGGCGATAACGATAATACAGCGCTGTAATAAAGCCGACGATAGCCAGAATGCCCAGTATGGCCGACACCCGAAACCATGTCGTCTGCGTAAAATGCGGGTGAATGCAAATGTGCAGGAGACGCGGCGTTTCCTGCCAGATGCCCTCGGCATTACAGGCTGTAAATTCAAACCGATACATGCCCGGCCGCAGGTTGGGGTAAGTCACGTAATTCTGCAAACCCAGTTCCGTCCAGGATGAATCAAGGCCCATGCCGACCAGGCGAACTTTAAAGCGGTTCATGGCCGGGTCGGTGTATTCCAGGGCGGCCATTTCCAATTGCAGGGTATTTTGATCGTAGGGCAGATCAATGCGCGTGACTGTTTCGATGCTGGTGGTGTCACTGCGCCAGATTTTATCGTGAATTTTCAGCCCCACCAGCGCCAGTTGCGGCGCTCGTCCTATGTCGTTGATAGAATCCGGGTGAAAAACGTCCACGCCCTGGGTGCTGCCAAACCAGATATGTCCTGTATTGCTCAGGATGCCCGCGCCTGGAGAGTATTCATTACTGCTCAATCCGTTGCGTACGGTATATTGCTTGAATTGCCGACCCGGCGGCGCTTGCGGCATATATTTAATAATACCCTGATTGCTGCTCAGCCAGAGCTGCCCTCGGCGGTCGGTCACCACGGCATATATGTATTGATTGGGTAATCCTTCGCGTTCGGTGAGCAGGCTGTCCTTCAAGGTGTGGGCATCCACCATGAGCAGGCCGCTGGCGGTAGCCGCATAGATACGCGCACCGTCAGGGCTTTCTGAAATCGCATTGATATTGCCCATATCCGAGTAACTCCGAATCAGCACGGGCACAGAGGGATTGGTCGTCTGATACACCTCGAGGCGGGTGTCATGCACCACCCAGAGGCGTGTTTGTTTGTCCACATGAAGTTTGAAAGCGCCCTGCGGCGCTGCCACAGGTTGGCCCAACTGGTTTTCGCCGGGCCGAAGGACGTACACGCCGGCAAAACCGCCGAGATAGAGTGTGCCGGAGGGGTGTTCAGTGAGGCAGTTTAAATCAAAAGAAATTAAAGATTTGTTTTTCAGCGACTTACGTTCTAAGATGCCTAGTCCTTCTACGGATGTATTGAGTAAATTATCGCTTTGGCATTCCAACAAATGATTAAAATAAAGGGGTAAAGTGCTTTTTTGTCGAAGGCGATTTGCATAAAAGGTATAAGCCGAATCCTTACTGGTTGCAATAAATATTGTCCCATCTTTCCATTGGGATAAAAAATTTACCTTCTGACGCCCGGCAACAGGAAACAACGGATTTTGGAAGGAGGGTTTTGCCCCCATTGGCGTCGTATAAACGCCTTCGTCATAGACGGAATAGGCGCCCAGACCTTCGCGCAGCATGACTACTTCCCGCGCATCGGTAATTAACTCAATGCGTCCCGCTTCCGTCATCTTTTGAAGGGGTTTGCCCCATTGCCCTGTCAGGGTATTGAAGGGATATATGTAACCCTCCGTTGTTGAAACCAGAAGCGTTGTGGTATTGGATATATGCGCCAGGTTGCGGCTGCCGACCTTAGGCTCCATCACGCGCGGAACCGGAAATAGTTTATACTGGTCCGGTTGTTCTGGATTGAACAACAATAACCCCTTTTCACCGCAGGAAAACCAAAGGCGTGTTGGTGATTCGATATAGCAGTCTTTAGTTCGGACGGCAATACCTGAAGGGAAAGATTCGCCGGTGAAAAAGGTGCTGCGTTTGAGTAACTGATTTTGTGGATTTAAATACAAAAGTTCAAAACCCAACCCGTTGTTCCAAAAACAGCCTGCAATGATTCTTTGGCTATAAGCCTGATCATCATGGATAGCAAATCGTGCAGCGTTTGTTGTCGTTATTTGTTCGAATTTTCCAGGCGAGTCTGCACGCATAATCCAGATTTCCCCCTTCGCAGCGAGCCAAAGTTCATTGCTTGGTTTTGAACCGAAAAAATGGTAAATCCCTTCAAATGGCTTCCGCTCAGGAGTTTCAGTTAAATTATAGTGAGCTATGGAGTCTTTATCCCTGAGCAGACAATTGACTGACGACTCCGTCCCAAACCATATATTTCCTTTCCCGTCTTCAAAAAAATTGCTTTGTACGTTGCGACCAGCCAGCCCCCGGCTGTGCGGGTCGTTGGGGCGGTATCGTTTGACCTGTCGCCCATCAAAGCGGTTGACGCCATCGAGTGAGCCAATCCACATAAACCCTTTTGAATCCAGGTACATAAAGGAGTTTGTGGTTTCGCTCAGGCCCTTGTCTGTGCCGATTTTGGTGGTGATGCCAGCGATGCTTTGGGCAAGCAAATAACCGCCCTCTGGGTTCCACCAAAGCAGTAAAAGCAATAGAAACAGGCGGATTTGTGCCTGGCTTATCTGCAAAGAGTACATGGTATAAGTAGATGTCATGCTGAACGGAGTGAAGCATC
>JADZBJ010000106.1 GCA_020852155.1 Saprospiraceae bacterium
AACGACCAGACCTGTCCGTCAGTCGCCGAAATTTTTTCAAAGAACGGCTGCTTTTCCGGGTTGAAATAATCGTTCCATGCTGTGCGGTAAACGCCATTTGAGACGCCGAGATACAGTTGATTTTCAAATACCGCCGCGGTGTATCCCGTCCCTTCGAGGTCTGCGTCAGGCACCATGCTCGTAAAAGGGGAGGGGAGGAGCACGCAGTCAATTCCGCTATCCAGGCCCAGCCACAAATTGCCGGCCCGATCTGCAAAAGCATGAAGGATATTGTTGTTCTGAAGGCCGTTTTTCTTGGTCAGGTGCCTGTAAATCCGCCGGTGCTGATCCAGTTCGATCATGCCGTCAAGGGAAGTGGCCAGCACCAGGTGGCCATTGGGCATCATGGCGGCGCTGTAAATGCGCTTTTGTTTCAGCAAGGCATCATGAGGCGTTTGCCAGCCAGACAACTGTTGGCCGACGAGGCAAAACAAGCCGCTTTTCAGGCTGGCGAACAACAGCGTATCGCCTTGCCAGTGCATGAATGCTGTTAATTCACTGTTTAATTCAGGTTGCTGAATAAACGGGCGAAAAGTGCCGTTTTCCAGCAATAGTATTTCCGATATATTACGTTGCAACAACAAACCCACAGGCGTTAGAAACATGGCCGTCAGGTTGCCTCCCGGCTGTAGCATGGTCATGCTTTCTCCGGTGAATTGAAAAACGGATTGCTGCGTGCGAAAGAAAACCGACTCGCCGGATACGACAATGTCCCACACATCCTCAAAGTTCCGTTTTTCGGGCGCGATAAGGTGGACAAGCGAGTGATAACGCAACTGACCGTTTTTGTCCGGGAAGAAGTAGCCCATTTCATTTTGAGCGCCGACAAAGATGCGTCCCTTCGAATCAATGGCCACAGAACGGGTAACCGTTTTGTTCGCCACCGGGAGGCACGACCAGCGACTTCCGTCATATTGCAACAAACCTTCGTTGTTGGCAAAATACAAAACACCCCGGCTGTCTTGTGCTGCATCCCAGTTTTGCGTACCCGCCTGATAGATGTTTTTCGAAAAATTTCGGGTTGGCGGGATACCCAGGTTAATGCCTTGCGCCAGCAGCATGGTGAAGCCCTGACAGAGCAACAGCAGAAATAGCGGGAAATAATGCCTTAAACGTTTCGGTTCTTTCATGGTATGGGCTGAATCAGGAATTTATGGCCGGATAATGCCTCTTGTTCTGTCACGCGGCGAATATACCAGCATTATGCGCTTTTTGAGTAGTGTTGTCGTAGTCCTTTTTTTAAAAATGAGTAGTGGTGTTGTATAGCTTATTTATCTAAAAAATGCAATTTGTATTCATATTTGCTCGACGAAAAAGCCGTAATTCAAAATTTTGTTCTAAAAATTAAAAATCTGATTCGTATGAAAAAATCCTTACTTGTTGTACTGGCCGCGATGTTTGTCGTAGTCCTTTCACAGGCACAAACAACAATTCTTGACTTCGAAACTGCTGCAAGCAGTACCACTTTCCAGTATTTTGGATCACCGATTGACGGCTCACTGACCGAAACCATTGCCAACCCCAATCCTGCGGGTATCAATACCAGTGGAACAGTCTTGAAGTATGTCAAACCAGCCGTGGCTGAAACATGGGCCGGAGCATTCTCAAATCCGAATCCAACCACCGCCATTGACCTCAGCAACGGCGGCCAGATTTGTGTTAAAGTACACATGGATCACATTGGCAACCTGGCCGTTAAACTGGAAGGTTCTACTTCCGGCCAACCCAACTGGATCATCAAAGTGCCTAACACTAAAGTGAACGAGTGGGAAGAACTGTGCTTCGATGCCAGCATTCCTTCGCTGGAGTCGCCATTTGCGCCAGCGTCTGGCGTGTACACTCGCCTGGTCATTTTTTATGACTTCGGCACCTCCGGCACAGGCAGCGAGGTGGTTTCCTACATGGATGATGTCGTGGTAAAAGCCGGCACTGCGCCGCAATTGCGCACGGTTAATTTCAAGGTGGACATGAACAATTACACCGCCAACTTTGACCAGGTTTACGTTTCAGGATCGTTCAACAACTGGTCTGGCAATGCCAATCCTTTGACAGACGCCAACCTCGACGGTATCTGGGAAGGCAGTGTTGACATGTTCAATGGCCTTTATGAGTACAAAGTAACCCTCGACAACTGGGCTGCTCAGGAGCAATTTGGCGGCTATGAGGAATGCACCAAGACTGACCCGTCGGGCCAGTTCGTCAACCGTGCATTAACGGTTGGCGGCAATACAAATGTGCCGAAATTCTGCTTTAATTCATGCTACGCTTGTGGCGACGAGGTGAAAATCAAATTCATGATTGGCATGGGTAGCACACCACCAAGCCCTGACGGTGTTTGGCTGTGCGGCGGCGGCAACTTCGACGTTCCTGGCGGCAAATACAAACTGAAAGACCCTGATGGCGACGGCGTGCTCGAACTCACAGTGCCACGCAAAAAATCATTCTCGTCTTTTTATGCCTTCGCCAACGGCGATTGCCCTGATTTCAGTTGCAAGGAAAACCTGGAAGGACAATCCTGCGCCAATCCAAACAAATTCAACGACCGTTTCC
>JADZBJ010000107.1 GCA_020852155.1 Saprospiraceae bacterium
AAAGATGCCTATCGTCAGTAGCAGCATAATGCCTGAAAAGCGATAGAATCGTTTGAGCCAAAGTGACGCATCTTCCAGCGTACCGGCATCGGAATAGGTCAGTGCAAGGCGCGTTTTACTCGAAAACTGGTAGTAGCACCAGGCCGGATAAGCAATAAGCGACGAGATAATGAATGCAATGCCCAGTACAAGGAGCACATCCATCCGCTCCAGGTTGGCGTAAGGCATCTGACTCAAAGTATTGAGGCCAAATGCAACAAAAATCAATAACATGATGGCGCCTAAAAACATCAGGATGCTTAAAAAAAACATCCATCCGGATAACTCCTTCATGGCTGAACGTACCTTTGGGGTGATTTCGAGCGAAGTCTCGCGCTGGCGGGCTGACCCTGACAAATCAAGGTCGAGTGGTTGGTTATCGTTTTCCATAATTGTGATATCAGGTTCAGCGAAGATAAACGCATCTGTTATTGACAACAAAATAATGTTTCATTTTTGTTCCATAAAAATCCACAGAAAACCATTTCGTCAAATTCACACATAATCAAATGTCTGTACGACAATCCTTTATATCTGTTGTTGGCGTATTACAATCACAACATCATTTGCGCGCACTTCCTGAATGGCTGAACGGGCTTTTCAATGAAATATCGTCGCGTTTTTCACATTTCGAATTTGTATTGGTCAACAATGGCCTGTCACAGCGAGAAATTGAGCAGGTGATTCAGCCCTTGCCGGAACATTTGCGCCAGCACATTTTTTTACTCAACCTCAGCGCTGCGGTGAATCGCGACAATGCGTGGCTGGCGGGCCTTGATCGTTCTAACGGCGATTATACGCTCATTTTTGAGTTTGACTTTATGCACAAACCGGAACTGGCTGCGCAACTCTGGGAACGTACGCAAGCGGGTTTTGACATCGTTTATCTTCGGGCAAAACAGCGGCAATTATCACTGGCTCAGCGAGCGTTATACCGGGTTTTTTACAGCATCATGCAGCGTTATTCCGGCCTGAAACTCGACCATCTGGCACACCATAGCCGTATTATTAGCCGCAGGGCGCTGAATTCTCTGCTACGCCTGCGCGAAAACAGCCGATACCTCAAGGCCAACTTTGCATTGGTCGGTTATAATACAGACGCCGTGGAAGTGCCGGAGCCGCTCACAGGCGACGCCAACGCCAGTCTCGGCGAACAGTTTCGCTCTGCTTTGCTGGCGGTGACGTCGTTTACGACGTTTTTGAGAAGTCTGTTGTTGTGGATTTTTCTGTTTTCAGTATTAGTTGCTGCTGTGGCTATTTTCAATGCGATCAAAGTGAAAATGACCAATGTAGATATTTTCGGCGAGCATGTGGAGAGCCTGTCCGGTTGGGCTTTTCTGGTGGTTTTGATGTCGGTTTTTTTCGCATTTACTTGCCTGAACCTGTACATCATGTCCATTTACCTGTCCAATATTTACAGCGAGATTAAAAACCGTCCGCTGTACATTATTGAATCAATCAAGCGGTTTTGAATAGCCTCACTGCGGTACTCTTTTATTCCGCTCCTTTTCCATCAGGAAAAGATTGGCCATCATGTGTCCGACTACCTTGCCGCCGTCGTGGGTCAGGTGCGTGTAATCCAGGTTGGCGAGGCGCGGCCTCTGATGCGCCATTTTAATCATGGTGTTTTCGCCGCCCATTCCGTGAAACAGGTCAAAAAACAGCAGGCCGTGACGCCGGGCCAGTTCCCGTTGCATGTGGACGATCATTGGCACGCTGCGCATGGTTTTTAACTCGCCGGTAGCGGTTTTATTGGCCCTGTCGCCGACACTGATAACGAGGATTTTTTTACCGGGGAAGCAGTTTCTCAAGTGGGTGATTGTCCTGTCTAATTCTGCTTCATACCATCGGATATTATTGGCTTGCGAGGTCACGGCATTCATGCCCACCTGAAGTATGATGAGGTTGTATTGCTGGTAACGGTCAAACTGCCGGATATACTCGGGCTGCATGAGTTTAAGCGCGCCGCCGGAGTTGCCACGCACAGAAAAATTATCCAGATAGATGCCCGGCCCGTCTTCCAGGCTGGCGCCATAGACTGTCAATTGTTTGGGATCGGTAAAGCGCACGGCAAAAGCGCTGATGCTGCCTGGTCGCGACCATTCCCAGGCGGTGATTTTGCCTTGGGTGTCTTTCAGGTCTGTCATCTTCGGCGGTGCGTCTTGCATCTGCCAGATCATGGGGTTGTCGTTGTTGCAGGTATAAAACAACCTGAAATCGCCCCAGTGTCCGGTGTTTTTAAAATAATTCAGCCCTTCGTAGTGGATTTTTGCGTCGGTTTCAGGAATGTAGGCAAAGCCGTTCAATCCTAAAGGTGGCATGTCCGGTACTTTTTTCAGGATGGAGAATGTTTCCCAACCCCTGAATGTCTGTTTGTAGCTACGCCGGAATTGTGCCACTTCTGACGTAACAGGCACAAAACCCACGCCATGCCCGCCCCAGACACTTTGTAATGTGTCGCGCATGTCAGCCAGCAAAATATCGCCCTCAACAAAAGAATCACCATACCAGGCAACACGTACTTTTTTACCCAATCTGATAGAATCTATGGCCTGGAAAAAGGTATTCAGCCCGCTTTGATCAAAAGTGTAATCTTCAATAATTCGGCCAAAATCAGCGCTGTCTTTCGGCGGAAAGGGGCCGACAGTCGCATGGCTGGCAGTATCTCCCATGATGTGCTGCATCGTATCGCCAGTGGCCATGACGGTCGTATCGTATGGCAGCGTGTCGCCCGCAACAGGTTGCTCACTGCCAGCCAGTGCATCACCCTGCGTGCGCCTGACGTCAGACAATACGTCCATGTGACGCAATTCAAAAGGGCCGATCGTGAGTCCTTTCGGTAGAAAAGACAGGCTTAACAGCGCTAGTAATATCAGGATGGAAAATACAAGCGCTGAAGCAAGATAGTTTTTCATGAAATAAACAAAATGGAATTACCGGGAGGGACTGTTGAATTTGGTTATTTGTTGAATTGGTTATTTGTTTAAAAATATCTCGAATAACCAATTCAACAAATCCCCAAATAACCAACAAACAAATAACCACTCACGTCACCTCACTACCAGAATCAGCCGTCCTTCGCTATTAACAGCCAGCCTGGAAATATTGGTTACATTAAACCGGCTGTAGTCGTAAAGCGCCTCCCAGTCAGTACTGCTGCCCGGTGTGTAGAGCATGAGTTTCGAGCCTTGACCGCAAATAAAAGAACCATCCGGCAATCTGGCAAAGTCTTCAATACCGGGCGGCATTTTCGTGATGATATTTTGTACTCCTGTATCTGGATTCCAGGTTTTGAGGTACCATGTTTGCTTGGTCGCCTTTTGAACAAAAGCCAGTTGGCCGTCAGGCAACCGAAGCAGGCAGCGGCCAGGGTCGCTGGCGATGGTTTTGGTCCGTTGCTCTTTTAATCCCGTGCTAACCAAATAATGCGGTTGTGTTTCTTCACCTACGATAAACAGGGCAAGCAACGTGTCGCGCAGCCAGCAGTGATAGCCCACGCCGTAAATTTTGGGCAATACCGGCTGTCCGTAATCCGAACGATCCATCGGGAAACTCCACAGGCGTTGCTGTCCGTTTTCTTCAACCCTGACTGCACTGAAACGCTCACCGCCCGGCATCAGGGTGGGGGAGTATTCGGCTGTACGGGTCGTGGCCGTTACGCGGTCAATGGTACGACGAACCAGATCAAGCGCTACAATATCGGTTTGATTGGTATCGCCGTAGAGTTGAGCCGTAATGTATAACTCGTTGTCAGAAAAGAAACTGGGCTGGTTATTATACCCCCCGACATTGAATGTACTCAGGTATTTGGGTATTTTTGAAACACTCCATCGAGCATCACTGCCACGTGTCATAGACAACATGATCAATGCGTGCCGATCCAGTCTTTGTGCCGCTGAAACCAAAGTGAAAAAGAGTAAGGCAAGTGCCAATACTGGTCTAGGCATATGTTGTTTGTTGATTGGTTTGGTTATTTGTGGAATTGGTTATTTGGTTATTTGTTGAGTCGGTTATTGGGTGAAATTGTTGGGTTGATATTTCGGAAAAAGAGCGCTAGTTCTGGAAAATTTGTCTTAGAGCTTGTTCGGGAATTGGATTTTTGCCTGCTCTCGAAAAATT
>JADZBJ010000108.1 GCA_020852155.1 Saprospiraceae bacterium
CTAAGGCTTCCGAAGGATGTTTCCATCCACGCGTAACGTCGCCGCCAGTAGTGCTGTTTTCTATTTTAATGACTGTCGCGCCGAGTTCGGCGAAAAACATACCAACTGCCGGGCCAGCCAGTACGCTGGCCAATTCGACAACTTTTAAATCCTTAAAAACGGGTTGCATAATCAATAGAGACAAAATCAGGCAATGGGTTCTTTGCGCATTGGTTGTATGAATTTCCATTCAACCCAACCCAGTCCGCCGACGTAAAGTATTTCAGCCACAAAAAGCAGTTTGCCAAAAATATTGCTGGTGTTGAAGTAAACAAAAAGCATAACCAGACTAAGAAAGGCATAAGCCAGGTTGCCGAATGCCAAAACACGAAGCATCTGAAACGTTCTTGTTGCTCGGCGAACTAAAGACATCCCGTATGAGGCATAAACCAGGTTGGTAACACCTTGAAAAGTCAACAAACCAGGCGGCAAATCCAGCCAATCAGCCAGAGCGCTCCTGAAACAAAGCAATACGACGCCTGCAGTCAGTGCTGAGAGACTATCAAACCACAGTAAATTTGTCAGCGAGCCTTGCCACTTCATACTTTTTAGTCGTGTGTGAAGCGACAAGGTATTTACTTTACGGCAAAAAGACAGACATGCAATTCTGGAAATTTCAAGGCGCTGGCAATGATTTTGTCATGGTAGATCAACGGCAGCAACAGTGGCTGACCCGTGCCGATCAGGCACGCATTGAACGCCTGTGTGATCGCCGATTTGGCATTGGCGCCGACGGTTTGATTTTGCTTCAAAACAGCGCTGAATATGATTTTGAGATGGTTTATTTCAATGCGGACGGACGTGAAAGCACGCTGTGCGGCAACGGCGGTCGCTGCATTGTCGCCTTTGCGCATCAGTTGGGATTGATCGGTGAATCATGCCGTTTTCTGGCCATTGACGGCCCGCATGAAGCCAATATTCAACAACGAGCAACTGGAAAATACTGGGTAGAACTGCACATGAATGACGTGCAAAATATTGATTTTCAGGAAGATAACTATGTACTCAACACCGGATCGCCGCACTACGTGCGCTTCGTGCCGAACGTAGAACAAGCCGATATGGTGAGCGAAGGAAAGTCAGTCCGCTATTCGGACCGATTCAAGGCCCAAGGGATAAATGTCAATCTGGCCACGCTGAATTCATCCGGCAACGGGCTTCGCATCCGTACTTACGAACGCGGTGTTGAGGATGAAACGCTGGCCTGTGGCACGGGCGTGACAGCCGCGGCATTGGCGGCGGCTGTTCAGCAAAAATGGGAAGGGGAAATGGAAGTACCTGTACAGGCTTTGGGCGGTAACCTGGCCGTTCGATTCAAGCGGGAAGGCAACGGCGAGTTTTCAAATATCTGGCTCTGCGGCCCGGCAGAAGCGGTGTTTGAAGGACGTATTGATTGATTCGATTAAGTCCGATTGATTCGATTGATTCGATTTTTTCACCACGAAGGCACTAAGAACCACGAAGAGACACTAAGAAAATCCGCGTGCAATCGAATCAATCGGATTTAATCGAATCAATCGAATCAATCAACCCGGTTTATTTTCCTTGTTTGGCAAAGACCTTGCGCAGCAGTTCGGAATTGCGCTGGTTGACATCGGTGCGGATGCCTTTTTCTTTTTGTTCGACAAGGCTGAACATCCCTGCGAGGGCTTTTTTAGTCACATGGTCATCCAGTTCGGGATTGGTTTTGCTGACCATTGGAATTTTGTTGTAAGCGCCGACTGCGTTTGACCAGTATTCGCGCGCATTTACCTTGTCGAGAGAAGCCTGAATGATGGGTTTGAATTCAGCATACAACTGCTCGTAAGTGGCTTTTTCAAGGTAACGTGTTGCTGCGTCGGGATTGCCGGACAGGATATTGAGGGCATCCTGGAAGGTCATTTTCTTGATGGCTGACACAAAAATCGGTTTGGCTTTGGTGGCGGCGTCTTCGGCGGCTCGGTTCATGCGTTCGGTCAGGTCGGCTTCGACATTGTTCCAGCCTGGTACGACTTTGAGTTTGGTGACCACCTTTTGAGCTTCTTCAGGCAACAGAATTTTATAGGCCGATTTGTAATATCCGTCTTTGGCAGACAGGAAATTGGTTGCTTCGCTGACGCCGTTGTTGAGGGCTTCTTTCAGGCCATTTCCGGCTTCTTCCTGAGTGAGTTTGCCGTCTTTGACAGAATTAACGGCATTTTCCGCTTTTTTCAGAACATTCCCGAATTGCGCAAAGCCAGTTTGGAGAGAAAGTAGTGTAAGTAAAAAAAGGAGTGTTTTTTTCATTATCAAAATGTGTTTCATGAATTTGTACCAGAATTAAAGTGATTTTGAAGTTTTTCAGGATTGATTTTGAGGATTTGACTTGTTCAAAACCACCTTGTTCTGAGTTTGAAATGTTGCTTTGAAACGTCAAAGATCGTTGAATGAAACAGTGCGCGCGGCGGTTTATACTTTTCTTAACTTTGGGCTGTCTGATTATCCTGTTTGAGACAAAATTATCCAATGGAAAATAACGCAACAAACGCAACTCAACCCGAAGCGCCTCGTCGCAGGTGCCTGAATTGCGGCAAAAAACTGGCTAAAAAAGGCGCGTTTTGCCCGCATTGTGCGCAGCGAGACTTTGACGGGCGAATCAAACTGCGCGATTTTTTTGGTAAATTTCTGTTGCACCTGACGCATCTGGATAACAAGTTCATCCGAATGAGCTGGCAACTGCTGGAGCCGGGCAAGGTTACGGAAGCCTATTTTCAGGGAAAAATCCGCCGTTATCCCCATCCGTTGCAGTTTTTCTTCATTGTGATGTTCTTTTTCTTGCTGTTTTTCGGCAAGTCTTGCAAAGGCACAGGCATATCTTTCGATCCCGGTCATGGCGGTCTCAATATCAATGACTCGAAAGAGAAAGTTGATGTTTGGGCCTTGATTCAGGACTATGCGTTGGCGATTGAACTCCAGAATGCTTATCAATCCATGCCTGCCAGTTGGCACACACCTGAATCCAAGCTGGCCATTGACTCCGTCACTACGATTGTCACGGGAAAATGGGATGACAAACTCACGCAAATAGATTCGCTCGGCGTAGAAGGCCGTTTTGATAGTATTCCGTTCACCATGTTCAACCACCAGGTTAAGATATCCATTGTTGATCTGGTCAAACTAACGCCTGATTCCATCTTTTCGAAATACTCCATTTCGAAGTGGCAGGAGCAATTGCTCTTGCGTCAGGGCATCAAAACCCTGCATGATCCGGTCGGGCTGATTAACCGTTATGTGGGCAGTGCCGCCTGGACAATTCTGGTGCTCATAGCCCTGATGGCTGGCGTTTTAAGCCTGTTTTACTGGCGAAGGAATCGTTATTATGTAGAACATTTGATTTTTTTGCTTCATCAGCACGCAGGGGCTTTCCTGATGCTGACCTTGTTGCTCCTGGTTGATGTGTTCATTTATCCGGTGCATCCCGTCATTTTTATACTGGCTGTCTTCTGGATCGGTATTTCACTGCTTATGGCAATGAAGCGATACTACGGCCAGTCGTGGTTAAAGACCACGTTCAAATGGATGATCTACTGCCTGCTGTATTTGATGGGTTTCGTGACTTTATTCGCATTCAGCATATTGGTGATCTTCGCTATTTTTTGATAACCCTTGAACTGTTTTCGCCTTATGCGATTGATTTTGCTGCTTACAATACTTTGTATATCAACACTTTGGATCCAGGCTCAGACGGAAACGACTATTCCCGTCGAGGCTGTGCCCGTGGAAGCGGAAGCATTTCAGGCGGAAGAAACCACCTTGCCGGAAGAGGAAACGTATGAAGAAATGGTAACTGAATCCAGACCCGCGCCGCCGCCTGCACCGGTTGACATGCGCAGGATTGACGATGAAAAATGGGATAAAACATCCGGGAAAATGGATTACAGCAAGGATGTTCCGAACCCGCCCAAAGAGATAAAACCAGTGGCAAATACGCCTGATACCAACTGGCTGGGCGCTTTTGAAGGGCTGGGTACCATCTTGCAGGTGTTGGCCATCATCATTGCTATTGTACTGATCGGTTGGGGCGTCTGGCGCATGATGGATCAGCCGGCTAACCGCAGAATTGCCACAGATGGCGTGGTCATTAATGCCGAAAACCTCGACGCTTATTTACACGAAACCGACCTGGATGTATTTTTAAGGGAAGCCTTGCAAGCCCAGGATTTCAAATTAGCCATTCGCATCCGTTATTTACAGGCTATAAAACACCTGACCGACCGAGGGCAAATTCAATGGGCCAAGGAAAAAACCAACCGCGAATATGTTCGGGAAATGCGACCGCAACCCAAAGGCGAGGCCTTCCGACAAGCCACGCAGGTGTATGAACGCGCCTGGTACGGCAATCGCCCGCTTCGCGCTACGGAATTCGCTGTGATTGAACCGCTTTTTACGGGATTGATGGTTTAGTTCCGCCGAACAGGGTACACGCCGAACCCCGTTCGGCGGCTCTACGTGTGGTCGCTAAACAGGGGACACGCCGAACGGGGTTCGGCGGAACGTGCGTGCCGAACAGGGGACACGCCGAACGGGGTTCGGCGGAACGTGCGTGCCGAACAGGGGACACGCTGAACGGGGTTCGGCGGAACGTGGCGGAATCATCCCAACAACTTACGTTGCAAATCTTCCAGCGAAACGCCTTTGGTTTCGGGCATCATGCGCCACACATAAAGCAGTTGAAGCACCATCATGGCACTGAAAAAAGCGAAGATGGGTCCGCCGCCGTATTGCGAAGCGAAATATGGGAAAACGTTGGCGATTAACGCCGCAAACACCCAGTGCGTCAGGCTGCCCAGCGCCATGCCGGAAGCGCGCACCGAGTTGGGGAAAATTTCAGAAATAAACACCCAGATCACTGCACCCTGTCCAATAGCATGCGAAGCGATGAACATGAAAATATACACCGGAACGAAGGTGTATTGCTCTGAATAGAAAGCCATGGCGATCAACGCCAGCGAAACAATGTACCCGATTGAACCAACGTACATAAGCGCCTTGCGGCCAAAACGGTCAATCAAATACCAGCCGCCGATGGTAAAGATCAGGTTGACAACGCCGATTCCGGCGGTGGCCAGCAGCGCAGTTTGCTTACCGGAACCCGTCATTTCAAAAATACGCGGCGCATAATATATGACAGCGTTGATACCCGATGCCTGATTGAAAAAAGCAAACAAAAATGCCAGTAAAATCGGCCATTTGTAGCGACCTGAAAACAGCGACTCACTGACGCCGCTACGCGCATCGGAAGTATCTGAAGCCTTGATTTCAGCCACTGCCGAATCCACATCATCGCCGGAAAGCGCCAGCACAGCCCGCGCAGCCGATTCGTCGCCTTTGTGCAGCAGCAGCCAGCGCGGCGTTTCGGGCGTATGCCAGACCATCCATGAAAAGGCCAGCGAAGGCAGGGCTACGATACCGAGCATCCAGCGCCAGTCGTTGGGGCCGGAGCCTTCGAAAAGGTAGTTAGACACATAAGCCAGCAAAATACCCAGTACGATATTAACCTGAAAAGAAATTACCATTCGCCCGCGATATTTCGCAGGAGCGATTTCGGAAATATACACCGGCGCAACGACTGACGACGCGCCAATACTCAATCCACCAATAAAACGGAAAAACATGAAGGAATAGACCTCCTGCGCCAACGCCGCGCCAAGCGCCGACACAAAGAACAGAATACCGATCCAGAGCAGCGTATTTTTACGGCCATAACGGTCGGCCGGAATACCGCCGAACATAGCGCCGAAAACAGTACCGTACAAAGCCATCGCCACAGCCAGACCATGATGCCAGTCGTCGAGTTGCCACAACTGTTGAATATCCTGTTCTGCGCCCGAAATAACGGCCGTGTCCAGGCCAAACAGGAATCCGCCCAGACCGACGGTAATTGACCAAAAGAGTAATTTCTGATTCATGTTAAAAGTTGATAAGTCCGTTTGATCTTGCAAGGTTTTAAAATACTTCCAAGTATGTATCTATCTGGTGTGTGTATTTTTGCCAGGCTTAAATAATTGAACAATGAAAAACGTATTTATCCTGTTGATTATCAACATATTTGCTACTTACTGTGCCGCACAGAACAGTCCCGGCATGGCCAATATTGCCGCTGCAAGGCTCGAACTGAAGCGTTCGATTCTGATAGATGACATTGCCGGCGCTGGTCTATGGATGGATTCGCTGTCGAAAATGGAACGTGAAACCTATACGACAATCGTGTGGGATGAGCAATGGCTCCTTTATTACTGGAGCGGCACGTATGGCAACCTGCTGGAAGAGGTAGCCGGTTACGATGTAGCGTTACGCGATATGCAATCGGCCAGAATCGCACCGCCGGATGACAGTCTTTTTACGCTCATGGATTCGATTGTACTGGAACGCCGGTTTGATTATTATCAGCAAATTCAAA
>JADZBJ010000109.1 GCA_020852155.1 Saprospiraceae bacterium
CTAAGCGGTGTGCCTGCCGGTATCTATTTTTTTAGTATCGAATGTGAATATGAAAGAAAATTATTCAAAGTTATAAAGATACATTCTTAGTCAAAAAACCGTAAAGTAGTCATAGTTATGTCCCCGCAATATTGAAACAAGAAAAGTAAGAACAACGTATGGCTTCACATGGCGCAAGCATTTTTACTACAATACCACTCCCCCCCAACAAAAAAAACGGGCCGCTCCCCAAAATTGAGCGACCCGTTGACTATACAATCATCATAATATTTCAATCAGTACAAATGCTAGGGCGACACCTTCACCACCTTCACCGCTCTTTGCATCAGCCTGTTCGTGACCACCGCCAGGTATATCCCCGATGCTGCGGATTGCCCGTTGTATTGAAGGCCGTCCCAGGTTGTGTAGGCGGTGTCGCCGTTGGTCTGCATGTTCAAAACCTGCACGATACGGCCGTTCAGGTCAAAAATTTCCAATGTGGTATGGCCGGCATTGGCCGGAATGCCTGAAACATGGATGCTGACTTGATCTGAAAACGGATTCGGGCTGACCAATACCAGCGAGTCAGACAGTAAATCCTTCGTGTCGGTTCCGTACAGACTTTCATCAATACAGTCATCGCAGTAGGTGGAGGGATTTTCCAGGCACAGGAATGCCGTGTACCTGGACAATACGCGCTCTGAAATGCTCGTGGAAATCACCAGCGGCGGAATGAGGCTATTGTATGGCTGATTTTCAAGGGCATTGACATGAAGCCCTGCCCAGGCTTCGCGATTGAGCGTGTCGCCTTGTACCACATCGGCCGTGTTGACAACACCTGTCAGGCTAACGATCTGGTCATTTATTTCGCCGGTCATGGTGAACTTGAAATTGCCATTTCCTTTGAATTTTCCGATTTGCGCATAATCCTGATTCAGGAGAAAAGCCTGATTCTGGTTGCTGTTGACGCTGTAGCGCGAGTAGCAAATGCCATTTTCCAGGGTGGTGTATAATTCAAAATTGGAAATCCGGGGGCCAATCGTACGAAAACCAAGTTGGAATAATTGCTCCACTGTGGGCGCTGTCGCAGAAAACGTAGCATGAAAACCGCCCGTTTGCGCACTTAACAACGACAACGGATAAGTGGTGGATTGGTAAAAAACACCATTGACCCAAAAGCCGGTGTTGTACGCCTGTGTTTTCAGGAGGGTCAGGCCATTGATGGTGATCCTGTCGTCGCCGACAAAATCAATGACGTCATTCACAAAACTGTTGGCCGTATTGACGCTGGTAAACGGTACGGTGTTGGACAGCACCATCAGATCGCCATAACCGCCGGATGATGATTTGATAAAGTTCAAGGCTGTGCCGATGACTTGTACGAATTGCGAGTAATTGTTCTGTGAGGACGACAAATCGTTGAACACCTGATCTATCGTGGCATCGTCAGCAGGAAGCCACTTGTCGCTGTACGGATGGGGAAACAAACTGGCAAAAACGAGGTTGAAAGAGTCGTTGGGCGAAAGCGTACTTTTCAGGTGATTTTTGGCGCTGGTCAGCCAGGTTGACAGTGGCGGTTCATTCAACTGATTTTGATAGTCAAAAGCAACAACCACCCTTGTGCGCGCCAGTTCCGGACTGATTAAAGATGGGCTGACCACGAGTTGATAAACGCCTTCATCATCTCCGGCATCATGAACGACGTTCAGGTAAATACCATTTTGAAGCACTGGTGGAAATTCAACTATATTCGGCTGGCTATAAGCGGCAGGCAACAATTCTGCCTCCCAAACCTCATCGTTGTTGTTGGAAATTTCCACAAACGGCGTCCCGTTGATGTTGGGTGAAGCGATGCCGTCCCATTCGCCATCAGGCCAAACCCGAACGGACATTTTAGGACAGGTTGTTTTGGAGGAAAGCAAAATATCGGTGGGTAACTGAGCCGCATAGGAAGCCTTACTTCGCTGCATGGGAACCAGGTAAGTGATCTTGATTTTCCTTGTTTTGCCTTTCAATAACGGGTAAATCCTGATCTGGTACTTATTGGGAACAGAAGGGTCTGTCGTTAAAATCGAAGGGTCATTGTTGCGACTGACGATGCCTTCATAAATCTGCGAGGCCGTCCAGCGATCCATCACGATCCCCTCGGCAATGTTATCGTCAATCCATAACCAGGAATTGTGGATGATGGAGCCTTCCGGCAGTTTGAATTGCAGCACGACTTCCAGCGAGTCGTCGGTAAAATAGGGGTTGGGAATGCCCTGATCGGAAAAAGTCAGGTACAGGCCGCATTCAGCATATACGCCCTTGGGGTGGACGGACAACGTGGCGGCTTTGATGGAGCCTTTTTGTTTTTGCCATTGTTTTTTCGGATTCAAAATGGTTAAATCGTTAGGCAGCGTTTGGCTGAAAACGGTGATTTGGAGCAATAATAAGAGGGCTGTAAGGGTAAGGTTGATGCTTTTCATGTTTTGTCATGTTATTCAGAGGTTGTTTAAATTTCACTGCTGGATTCAAAAAGAGGAGATTTTGGCGATAGCCGATGCTTGTTTTTCGGGGTGAAGCGGGGATTTCAGCCCGAAAAACAAGGGAAGGGTGGCGGCAAAAGATACCTTTTTGAGCCAGTGAGTGAATTTTAAACAACCTCTCAGTGATCGAATTAATATCAGTCTGATAACGAATAACAAAACCCGATTGCAACCTTAACAGGACGGGTACTTTTGCCTAAAACTGGCTTAAAACAATAATTCCACAACGCCGCCGCTTGTGAGCATTTTGGTAGTGTCATATTTTAAATGAACAAAGGATGTGTCATCCCGAGCGTAG
>JADZBJ010000110.1 GCA_020852155.1 Saprospiraceae bacterium
AAAGCCTTCAAGTCCGGGCGTTGTCATGATGAATTTTGTGTTGGGCGACACCCTGACCCTCGATAAACGCTACGATATTTCCATTGAATCAGTCGGGCCATACTGGCTGAAAAAGCAGCGCATTCAGTACTGGCAGAATATTGACTTTCACTACGAAGATTATCAATTAGACGCCGCAACGTATACGTTCAAATCCCTGAAAGCAAAATATGAACAGGATGAACCCGTGCGGCTGTCCATTCAGGCAACGGATGCCAACGGCCAGCCACTGCCCGACGTGCAATACAAGTTGGTACTGCTCACCAAATTCATCCATCGCTTTGATGCCGATTCGGTAGCCATCGCTGATACGCTTTGGCGGCATCAGGAGATGTTGCCCGGCGACGAAGATTATGTGATCACGGTACCTGACAGCATCTGGCCCAGGGCCAAACTGGATGTACAGGCCAAAGTGTGGTTTACGACAACATCCGGCGAATTGCAGGAGCGATCTGCGACATTTACCTACGGCGATTACCCGCAAAAAGTAGCAATTACCGTTGAAAAAGGCCGGATATTCTTCAAAAAAACGCCACAAGCCAAAGACCTGCCGGATAGCCTGCGGATTTCAGTACACCTGTCAACTGGCAAAAAAAACGAGTGGAAAGCAACATTACCCTTCTCCATACCTGTGCAATCCGAAGCGACATCGCATTACGTATATTGGGGCAAGGAAGACCACCTGAACTATGCCAGCCTTGGCTTGGGATCGGTGCCGCATGGCGTTAGTATTCAATGCGCGCGGTCAGGCGATTCTGTCCTGTTTCGCGTATTCAACCCGCATCGGCTGAATGTGCACTGGCAGGTCAACAAAGCCGAACAATACATCGCAGAAGGCGCGCAAGCAGACAGCACCTGGGTTATGACCTACACCGATCGTCAGGGCGAAGATTATACGCTTGGGTTGTTGTTCACCTGGGCCGGAAACCCTCAAAGCGTCACTAAAAAATGCGTCTTTATCCAGGACAACCTGACCATCAAGGTCACACAACCCGAACAGGTTCAGCCCGGCTCAGTCATGGATGTGCAAATTCAAACAATAGATAAGGACAAACAACCTGTAGGCCAGGTCAACCTGACAGCCGGTGCATACAATGCGCAATTCGGGGATAACAACAAACCTTATCGCGCACCCAAGTTAGCCTACAAGCCCTCTGAACAGCCACGTCATTACTATGACCTGAAAACAAGTGATTTTAATAAAAGGGCATGGCGTACACCCATGTCGCGCGAGTGGTACAAACGTCTGAGACTTGACCAGCATTTATACTACCGATTGAGATATGCCTTGCCTGAAAAAAAAGCCAACGGAAAACCTATCCGGTTTGGACTCTGGACAGAGGTGTTGCCCCTGACTGGCGAAGGCGCCGCGCTTCAACCGGATGCTATTCAAGACCGAAATTTGATGGACAGCACGACGCGCCAGTTTTTAAATCAGGCTTATAGCATGGATCAAGCGCCGCAATTTGCGCTGTGGATATTCCGAAATGGCCGCGAAGAACCGATTGACCTGCTTTATGTCAACAACGACCTGGTGTATTGCGCCGCCAATACCGACGCTCCGCCGTACAGTTTTTATCATCGTTTGTATGGAAATAACATCATGGCCCGAACGCGAAACGGGCTATACACGATTTACAATATCTATGGGGTTAATACCAACGAGAAAATAGAAATAGCCCTGCATTTGCCCGATACGATGCCGGTTGATTGTAAAAGTTGCCCCATTATGCTGGATAGCAGCAACACCAACTCGACTGTTTCTTTTCAATTCGTTCAAATGCCGGATACCTTAAATAATAGCGAAAAGCAAATGCTCCGGGAGCGCATGCTTATTGTCAATAATCCGCACCCTTTGCCATCCTATGTTTGGGAGAATGCATACTCCATTCACCAGCTAAAGAGCAGCCAATATAGCGATCAAATTGTAGGGCCATTCAGCCGTGCTGCAACGATAAAACAATATCAGGTTGGCGGTTTCAATACAGCATTTCAACTGGAACAAAACGGAGGATTCCGATATGTCGTCAGCCGGAATCGGGAACGACTATACGAAACCCGATGGCCGTGGAATAACGTGCGGCTACCACTCAGCAACAACAAACCCAAACCGGGTTGGGCAGCACTGGGCGGACAGCATATTCGGGCAAAAACACCCATAAAACCCGCACTCTATTTCAATTGGAACAGTCAAAAAGCCCCAGGGAAAGGAAGTTTGTCGTGGAAAATATCATCACCATCCCCAACGATCAGAGCGATTAGCTTCCAGCAAAAAGGGCGTATAAATTTGATAAGCCCCGATACTAAATCCATACACGGCATTGAACCCGGACAATGCACCCTGCGATTTTATACCGCAACCGACAGCATCGCCGATTATACCTTTTGGGTAAAGGGTGACACCCTGATTTACAAAAATTTCAGTGCATTGTCGTTTCGACAGGTATTACCCGCAGAACGGGCTGACAGCGTAAACAAACCGAACACTATTCGAATAGACCCTGCAAACTACTCCCAAAATAGCAGCAATTTTTACTACTATCACTATGATGGTGATGGGGTGGATTTTGGTAAAACCATACTGACTGGCACAATAACCGATTCTCCTGGCGAAGGACTTATCGGCGCTAGTGTAAAAGTGAGCAGAAATAATGTTTTAATCGGAGGTCTTGTCACAGATATAGATGGACAGTTCAGGATGAATATTAGTCCGGGTTATTACGATGTAGAAGTTCATTACACCGGCTATGCCAGTGTCCGGATGACAAATGTTCATGTTCTGGAAGGCAAATTAAACATCGTAGATATTATGCTCTCGGACGCTACAGTACTGAATGAGGTTTTTATTACTGCCTACAAAATACCCCTCATCGAACAAGATCGAACTGAATCCGGGCAAACACTCACCAGCGATGAAATTCAAAACCTGCCTACCCGCAATACGGCGGCCATCGTTGCCACCACTACCGGCGTCACTGATGATATCCAGGTGAAAGGCAGCAGAGCGAACAGTACTGATTATTATATTGACGGGGTACAGGTCAGTAGCGAATTGACCGGGCTCGAAGCACTCGATCTGCGCACCGAATTTCGCGATCATGCCTGGTGGCAGCCCAACCTGATGACAGACGACCAGGGCCAAGCGCATTTCAGGGTAAAAGTCCCCGACGACATTACCGCCTGGAACACTTTCGTACTGGGCATGGATGCCCACGGCCGCGGCGGCGTGAACGAACGCAAATTGAAATCTTTTAAAATGCTCACAGCACAAGTGTTCGTGCCGCGTTTTGCCGTGGCAGGCGACCGCTTCGAACTGAGCGGACTATGTACCAACCTGCGCCGTGACTCCGTGCGGGTGCTGACGGCTTTTCGCCAAAACGGAGAATTGCTTAAGGAAAATAACACGTCATTTGGCACGGGTTTGTCTGAATTTACAACAGTGCAAATTCCTGAAACCACGGATTCCGTTTTGTTCAGTTATGAACTCCGCAGCACCGAGGGCAGCGACGGCGAAGAACGTAGCATCGGCGTTTTGCCGAAAGGCTTCATTCAAAAAGAAGGCGAATTTTTCCTTATTGACAAGGATACCACTTTTCAGTACCAGCCATTGCCCGGTGTTGATTCGGTGCTTGTCCAGATGTACAACGACCCGTTCAACATAATCATCGAGGATATTAAATATTTGCGCAACTACCCCTACGGTTGCAACGAACAAACATCCAGCAGGCTCAAGGCATTGATTTTATTGAAAAAAATTGCAGCCCGACACAGCATCCTACACTGGAATGACGCAGACGAACAATCCGTGCGCCAATGCGTCGTCCGGCTACGCAACAACCAGAACGCCGACGGCAGTTGGGGCTGGTGGGGAGGCAACCAGCAGAATGCCTGGATGACGACTTATGTGTTGCGCGCATTGCATGAGGCCAAACTGGCAGGTTATCACACGGCTGACGCCCTCGATCGGGGCTTGACTTGGCTGCGGCACCAGTTGCCTGTACTGAATTACGATCAACAAATTGATGCCTTGATCGCCCTGCGCGAAATGAACGTCAACATGGATTGCAACCCTTGGTTGAAGGACCTGAAAGCTAAAGGCGAAATATATGTAAAAGACAACCTGATGTTCCTGAAAATGAAACAGTTATGCGGCGACACCGTATCGCGCGAGCAGGTGCTGTCATTTCTGAATTATCAGCCTTATGGCGGCATCATTTGCCTCTCTGGCAGCCGGCGGCATCACTACGACTATTGGTATCACCGTGCTGAAATGAATACCCTCATGGTATTCGACATCGCCGAAAAAGCGGGCTGGGACGACATTACAGCCGGTATTCGAAAAGGATGGTTAAAAAATCGCTCGGTCAGGTATTATCGAAACACCATCGAAACCGCCATGATCCTGGAACGTATGGAACGAAGCGGCGATGTCCTGAATGAAATTAAAGAAACTCATTTAAAAATCGGTGGTCAGGATATTCGACCGGGTCAGCGCACCGTAATTCGTGTACGCCCCAACGAGCCATTACAGGTTGAAAAAAGCGACAGCAACATCTGGTTAGGTTCAATCTGGCAGGAGTTTTACAACCCCGACCCGGCGCCCAAGGCAGAACCGTTTGTCGTTAGTACCAAAATGCGCGACGCCAAAGGCCATGAGATCACCCGGCTTAAGCGCGGCGAAGCGGCATACCTGGTCGTAACCGTCGAAACAAAAAGTACTTCGCAATATGTCATGATCGAAGCGCCCATTCCGGCAGGTTGTAGTTACGGGCCGAAAGTTCAAACCCAATATTGGTGGGGACTGGAAAGTCAGCGCGAGTACTTCCGCGACCGCGTGGCTATTTTTTGTGAAAATCTCTGGTCAGGAATACATGAATTCCAGATTGCCCTCGAGCCGCGTTTCAGTGGTACGTTCACCCTGAATCCGGCCCATGCCGAAGAGATGTATTTCCCGGACAAGAACGGCAATAACAGCCTGAAAAAGGTGGAGATTGAGCGGTAAGTGAGGGGGTGAATGAATGAATGCGTGAATGCGTGAATGAATGAGTTTAGGTTACAAAAAATATTGTCATCCTGAACGAAGTGAAGGATCTGCTACCCACGAAGCGGAAATAAGCACAACTGCTTGGCCAGATCCTTCACTTCGTTCAGGATGACAACTTTTTTATAATTTAAATTCACTCATTCACTCAATCACCGCATCCTTCAGC